>NZ_JACCLX010000026.1 GCF_024490875.1 Methanocaldococcus sp. | reverse complement strand
TTTAAATCTTCTGATATAATTATAATCTTTTTGGCATAAAAGAAGGATAGAAAATCCTTTATTACATATTTAATTTATGAATTTATATATTCATATTCTTTTTGAGAGTAATAACAAACCCCGGTAAATTTTCAATTCAATATTATAAAATAAGAAAAATACCAAAAAAATATTACAATAATATGAAAAATTTCAAAATTGTAATATTACTATAATAAAAATTTAAAATTTTTTATTATAAAATATTAACAAATTCCGAAGTAAGTATTATACAAATATGAAAATTGGTAAAAATAGTATTAAAAATAAAAAATAATTATTCTAAAATTTTGGCTTCAAATTGACAAAAATCGTTTCTTAAACCATGGCAGTGAGTTTCTTTTACATGGACTTTTTTACCTAAGATTGATTCTAAACATCCTGCAAGAAATCCTGCTTCAAAGTAACAGTATGGTTTTCCTATATTTGGTAAGCCAGAGCATGTGATACATTCATCCAATCTAATCTGGATAGGATTTTCATTTACTACTTCTACTATACCTATTTTTAAATCTTCACAAAATTTAATAATATCATCAAATGATTTAAAATTTAGTTCTTTACCAAAATCTTTTCCTTCATTATACCATAAAATATGAGCAGCATATTCTCCAACATATTTTTCTAAATCAACAAATCTAACAATTCTAAATACTAAAGCATCTATGGTATTACCTAATTTCTCTCTTTTAGTATTTTTTAATAAATTTATAGAATTTGTTATCATACAATCTCACCTAATTATCAAATAATAAATTATAATACCCTCATTAAAATACCTATATGGCATATTAGTAATATATAAATTTATCGGAAAAATTAAAAAATTCGAAGATAAAAATCTATTAATAGGATGAGATTATGAAATATCAAAAGGTAGGAGATGTTGTTATAGTTAAAAAAGAATTAAATAAAAATGAAATTAATGAAATTATAAATAAAACTAAATGTAAAACTATTGTTCTATATACTACACAAATAACGGGAGAATTTAGAACTCCTCATGTAAAAATTTTATATGGAAGAGAAACAGAAACAATTCATAAAGAATATGGTTGTTTATTTAAGTTAGATGTATCTAAAATAATGTGGAGTCAGGGGAATATTAGAGAAAGGATAAGAATGGCTCATATAAGTAATGAGAATGAAACTGTCATAGATATGTTTGCTGGAATAGGGTATTTTACAATTCCTTTGGCTAAATATTCAAAGCCAAAGTTAGTTTATGCAATTGAGAAAAACCCCATAGCATATCATTACTTATGCGAAAACATTAAATTAAATAAATTGAACAATATAATCCCAATTTTGTCTGACAATAGAAATGTTAAATTAAAAGATGTTGCTGACAGAGTTATTATGGGCTATGTTCATAAAACTCACAAATTTTTAGATAAAGCATTTGAATTTTTAAAAAATAGAGGTTATATACATTATCACGAGACAGTAGCAGAAAAAATTATGTTTGAGAGACCTATTGAGAGATTAAAATTTTATTCTAAAAAAAATAATTATGAACTCATTAACTATAAAATAGTAAAGATTAAAAAATATGCTCCTGGTGTATGGCATATAGTTGTAGATGCTGAATTTGAAAAATTATAAAAAGATAGAGAGGAGAAAAAATGAGTAGAGTAGTTATTTCTGTAATTGGTCAAGATAGAACGGGAATTGTTGCTGGAATATCAAAAGTTTTAGCAGATAATAATGTAAATATTTTAGATATTAGCCAAACTATTTTAAATGACCTCTTTGCGATGATTATGCTTGTAGATATTTCAAAATCTAAGATAGATTTTACAACATTAAAAAAAGAACTTGAAGATGTAGGAAAACAGTTAGGAGTTCAGGTTATAGTTCAGCACGAAGATATTTTTAAGTATATGCATAGAATTTAATTATTTGTTAGATATTTTTTAATCTTTAAATAGCATAAACTACCTAAGACCAGAACTAATATAGAGGAAATTCTATACATATTAGACAATCCAACGAAATCAGCCATTATTCCAAAAATTACAGCACCAAAGAACATACCTATATTGATACTAGTTGTAAATAATCCCATTGCTTCTCCTTTTCTCTGTGGAGGAATATCTCTAATAGCCAATGATAAAGCCGATGTTCCGATCATTGACAATCCTAATGCTACATCAATTAATGAAGATATTAATGTTAAAAACTCTGAGGATACAGAAATAGAATATAATCCTATGGACAAAATTATTATTCCCAATATAATTGTTATAATTCCAAATTTATCAAATAATTTTCCCATATATCTTTGTAGTAGTGCAGATAAGATATTTGTTGATGCTATCATAAAACCTACTTGGGTTAATGTTATTTTAAAAGATACTGCATATATTGCTAAATAAGCGATAATACTTGCGTTACACATAATAGTTAATATGTTGATTATAAAAGATAACAAAAATACTTTATTTTTTAAAAATTCTATGGAAAACAGTTTGTTTATATTTATCTCTACTTCTCTCTTTATTGGCAGTTCTTCCAATTTTATAAGTGCTATGATAGATGCCAATATTGCTAAAAATCCGCATATATAAAATGGCGTCTTTATTCCATACATATCTGCCAAAAAACCTCCAATAAATGGACCAATAGCAAAACCTAAATTTATTGATGCATTAAAAATTCCCATATATTCTCCTAATCTTTCCTTTGGAGCAAGGTTAGCAACATAAGACCCAGCAATAGGAGTTACAAAAGCAGAAAAAAATCCTGTAATACTTCTAATAATTAATAATCCTAAAACAGAACCAACAATATTATACATTAGAGTAAAAACTCCATAAAAAAATGTTCCTATAACAATGAATGGCTTTTTTCCAAAAATATCTGACAAAATTCCAACTGGTATTTGAGATATAGTCCTAAATAAAGCAAAAACTCCAAAAATTATTCCAACCTCTGAATTTGTAGCTCCTAAAAGTTTAGCAAAAATAGCCAATAGAGGGGCTATTAAACCAATTCCCAACATAGTTGTAAATGTAGTAACCCATATAACCACTAAATTACTAATTTTGCCGAAGTTGTCACTAATATTCCCACCCAAAAAATTATAGAATTTGGGAAAAATTTATGATTTTTCTTTTCTATTTTTTCTAAACTTTATATATCCTCCTACGATTATGGCTAATATGATTAATCCTATTAATATCGGAACTATTATGCTTTCATTAGAACTTTTAACATTAACTACTAATGGCTTTTGATAAACATAGACATTATAATCTCCTTCATCACTGTCTCCTGCACATCTTATTTCAAGCGTTATTATATATGGCTTTGGAGGAGCAGATTTATCTACTTCAATTTCAATAGCCCCTACACCTGTTTGATTAGGATACAATGTCCCTATTGTATCTGATTTTATAGGATAGTCAAATGGCTGACCTGAACATCTAATTGCAGAGATTTTAACTCTCTCTGCCTTCTCTGATCCAATATTTTTTATTTTTATATAAACCATATTATCTTTTCCAGCAGTTACATTTACCTCTTTTGTTAATATTTCAAATAATGGTTTTGGTTTTACATATATATCAATATATTTAACTCCATTATGCTCATTATCTTCTGGATCTAAATAACTAAACTTTATTGGCAATTGATAATGCTCTGCTTTTGCATGCTTATATACATCTACAAAGAAAGAAACGGTCTTTGAAGATCCAGGCATTAAATTACCAATATCCTTTATATTACAGTTACTCCAACTATCTTTAAACGGATATTTTGTAATTAATTTTAATATTACGTTTTTCGCTTCTGCATGTCCATTATTTGTGACAGTTACATCTATTCTAACATAAGTGTCCCCAGGTTTTATTTCTTTTGGGTCAGTAACTACATTTGATATTCCTAATATAATATCTCCTTTTACATAAACTCCTAAACTTATCTGTTCTGCCTTTTTACTACCATCTTCATCAGTCCATGTAACTACTACTGGAACTTGATAAACTCCTTCAAGAAGATTTGGAGATACATGGAATTTTACATTTATAGTTTTTTCAGTATTTGGCTTTAAAGATCCAAGATAAAACTTTGTTATATCTACTGGAGAGATTGGAAGATCAGTTAATGGGACAACTGTGGGATAAATAATATCTTTTTTTTGCTCTATTGTAGTACCTCCAGGATATTCAACTGTTTTTATTTCTGATCCAACTGGTGTAGGATTTAATTTATAACCTATATATACATTAACTTCTTTTGCAGTTCCAGTTCCAGTATTTTTTATAGTTATTGGGACTACTTCTGTCTTTGCAGGAATTAAGTTTGTATTTCCACTAATTTCAAAACTTGCAGTTCCATACACTGGAATGTAATATACTTTAGTAAAATTATAATGAACAACAGTTTCCTTTCCATTGTCTTCATATACTTCGTCATAACTCACTTTAACATCTATTCTATAATCATTTGAAGGGGCATTTTCATTAACATGTAGTTTAAAGTAAGCAGTATATGTTTCCCCAGGATTTAAACTGTCAATAATAACTTCTCCTTTGATAGGATTAACCTGTTTTAACTCAAAAGGATAATGAGGAGATACTTTAATAACAATATTTTTAACTTTATTTTGGTAGTCATCATTTACTATTTTAATCCATAAATCTACATCATCACCAGGATGTATAATATGTGGTTGGTAGATGGGCTCTTCTATCTGTAATCCATAATTTGCTGATATGGTTGATATTATGAGCATAGATAGCAAGCCAATTAATAATTTTCTAAAATCCATAATTACTCACCTTTTGATCTTATTCTTTTTATAAATGGAATTATATAGTAATCTTCAATGACTATTAAAGCAGGTAATAGCGTTAAAACTACAATCATTGAAAATGTTATACCCATTGCACAAGTTTCTCCTAAATGTTTCATCAAAGGTAACGGTGCAAATACTAATGCTAAAAAACCAACTACTGTTGTTGCAGTGGTAGCCAATAACGCTGTTCCAGTTTCTACAACGGCTATCTCTATTGCTTTATCAGTAGGTAATCCTTTTCTTTTTTCTTCTTGAAATCTATGTATAAGATGAATTCCATAATCGATACCAAGCCCAAGAATTAAAGATCCTATACCAGCAGTAGCCATATCTAATGGAATTCCTAAAAGACCCATAGCCCCCCCGGTCCAAATTACTGAAATAATTACAGGTAATAAAGGTAGTATAGAAGTTATAGGTCTCTTAAAGTATGCTATTAATATTATTAAAATCCCTATAAAACCAAATATCGTTGTAAATCTTTGACTCTCTTTCATAAGGATATCTAACAAATCTCTTAATGCAGGAGTTCCTGTTGGTATGATTTCTACCCCTGGAGGTAAAGGAGTTTCATTAATTCTTTCTTTAATATCCTGCATCAATCTGACATTCTTTTTTTCATTTCCTCCAACATCTGTAAAGGCATTTATTATCATCATTGAATAATCTGAATTAAACATTCTCCTTCTTTGCTCTTCTGGAAGTTTACTTAACAATCTTTTAACTGTGTCAATATCTTGAGGTAAAACTCCTCCATTTAATTTTTCAAGAGTATCTACTGGAGAACTCACTTCTGTAATTCCATCAACAGTTCTTAAACTTTCTTCCAACTCTTTCACAGCCCTTATAACTCTTGGATCTCTTATATCTACAACCTTATTTGGATTGTTTGTCGGCACTATTTTTACTGCTAAAATTACAACATCTGTACCTCCAAATTCATCTCTGACCTCATACAATGTTTGAACTATAGGATTATTTTGAGGAAGCATTTTTTCAAAAGATGTCTGTGTCTTTATATTTGTAGCAGAAATTCCAGCAAATATTGTTATAATTAATATAATTAAAACCATAATAAATGGCTTTTTTTCAGAAAAATGTGCAAGATCTTTTAAAATCTCTCTTATCATAATTAATCACCATTTAGGACAATTCACTATTAAGAACATCTAAAATCTTTTCTGAAACCTTCTTCATTTTTTCTATTTTGTCCAATTTTTTGCTAATAAATTCTTTATTTTCTTTGTTACTTTGAGCGATATTTTTTAAAGATTCGTAAGATTCTGAGATTAGTTTATGCTTCTTTTTAGCAATATCTTTAATTGAAGAAAAATCTCCAACTGCTATATAATAGTTTTTTCTTTCTCCTTTTATCCAGACTTTTTTAATTAATCCCAGTTCTTCCAACTTTCTTAATGACATACTTACATTTCCTTTGCTAATTTTCAATTCCTCCATAATTTCAGAGATTGTCATCGGCTTTTCGTAAAAAAATAAAATACCATAAACTGCTCCAACAGACTTGCTCAATCCATGAATCTCAGCAATTCCAGAAAATAACTTAATAATAATTTCTTTAGCATTTTCCATAACAATCCCATCCGTTAGTTCAATATATTCAAAATGTTTAATATGTTCAAAAAATTTTGAACGAATTGAACAAAGTGTAATTAATTATCAGTTATATTTAAATATTACTTAAAAGTGTAAAATTGTGTCACAAACTTAAAAAATTTTAAAAGTTATGAGATTACCTTATCAATCATATTCAACTGTAAAGCCATTTTAATTTCTCTTGCAATTCTTTGTCCCATACTTAATGGCTCACCATTGTATAAGAAAGAGTATGGACTTCCATTCATAAAGGTATTAGAACCTCCATCAGTTCTTGCGCTCATTTCAAAGACAACTAATTCTAAGTATTCATTACACAAACACTGTAAGCAGAATGGACCAATCATTCCAGGAGGTATTAGTTCTTTTGCCTTACTTACTAATTTATCTCCAATTTCAAAAACTTGTGGCAATAAACTTTCTCTAATTACAACAGGAATATTTCCAGTAATTACATAACTTGGATTAACATTTAATTCTAATTGGTCTTTTGCTGGAATCCTAACTAATCCATCTATATTACTCTCATATCTTCTATCCATTCCCAACAATTCTACCTCATCCTTTAATGGAGAGTAAAAGTAGTGTATACAAAAATTAGTTCCAATAATATATTCTTCTATATGAGCATTTTCAATATCTTCATCAGTCAATATTCCTCTCTTCTTTAAATCTTCTGCCTTCTTATAAAACTCCTCTGTTGATGAAGCAATAAAGTATCCCCTCCCTCCTCTTGCTCCAGGGAATTTAACGATAACAGTTTTATCAATGTCTTCTGGACTCTCATATTTTTTAGGAACTCTTATTCCAGATTCTTTTAATAGTTTTCTCTCTAAACTTCTTTCAGATTCCCATCTTAAAATTCTTCTATTACCAAACATTGGAACTAAAAAATTGTTCTCTATATTGTCTAAACCGCAATAGGCTATAAAAGAGCCATGAGGAACAACTATAGCGTTTAACTCCCTCAACTTTTCTTGAATCTCTTCATTTTTTATATCTGAGAAATTATCGACATATATAAATTTATCAGCAACTTTAAACCTCTTGTATGGAACATCTCTTCCCTTCATAGTTATACAGACAGTAGAAAAACCTTCCAATTTTGCCCCTTTTAAAATATGTAAAGATGTATGGCTTCCCAATGTTGCTATTGTTATCTCATCTTTATTATATTTTTCAAAAACTTCTAAAATCTCGTTCTTTGAAATCATTGTATCCCTCCAAAATTCTGAAATTTTAAAAATCCAAATTTAAAAAAGTTAAATTAAGAACTATTTAAAATATCTTTTAGGGGAAATAATATAAAATCCTTACTTCTTAAATTAAGTAGAAATTTTTAAATAGGTAAAACTTAACCTTAAAAAACTTCAATTTATATTGGTGATTAAAATGATAATTATAGGAGTTGATGAGGCAGGAAGAGGGCCAGTTATAGGACCTATGGTAGTATGCGCCTATGCCATTGAAAAGGAGAAAGAAGGAGAGTTAAAAAAATTAGGAGTTAAAGATAGTAAAGCATTAACTAAAAATAAAAGAAGTCAATTAAAAAAATCTCTTGAAAGTTTGGGATACTCTGAAAAGTTAATCTTAGATGCAGACAAAATAAATGAACTAATGAACAAAATTAATTTAAATGAGATAGAACTTAATTCATTCTCAAAGGTCGTTAAAAATTTAATTAATAAATTGGATATAAAAAATGATAAATTGGAGATTTACATAGATGCTTTTAGCAATTCTGAAAAATTTGTTAATAAATTTAAAGAGTTAATTTCAGACACAATTAAAGAGAGAAATTTAGATGTTAAAATTATAGCTGAACATAAGGCTGATGCTAAGTATCCTATAGTTTCAAGTGCTTCAATAATTGCAAAGGTAGAGAGAGATAATTTGATTGAAAAATATAAAAAAATTTACGGAGATTTTGGAAGTGGTTATCCATCTGATAAAAAAACTATAAAATTCCTTGAAGATTATTATAAAAAGCATAAGAAACTTCCAGATATTACAAGGATACACTGGAAAACTTGTCAAAATATAATAAACAAATATAAACAAACAAAATTAACTTTATGAGTGATGTTTATGTTTGCCTATAAACTGTTAGTAGATGAGAGAGGGAAGAGATATTTATTAAAAAAGGATGTTAAAAAATTTGGAACAGATTTGGGAATAGTAGATTTAGAGAATGTTGAAGAAGGATTTGAACTAAAATCTCATAAAGGATATAGATTTTATTTGGTAGAGCCCACAATGTTTGATATATTAAAAAGAATGAAAAGAACTGTAACTACCTTACTTCCAAAAGACATTGGCTTTATTATAAGTATATCTGGAATTAGGGAAGGAGAAACAGTTGTAGAAGCAGGAACTGGATCAGGAGCATTAACTATGTATTTGTCAAATGCCGTTGGAAAAACTGGAAAAGTTATAACTTACGATATTAGACCAGAATTTGCCAAAGTTGCAAGAAAAAATTTATTAAGAGTTGGGGCTATAAGAAAAGGACAAAAAATTATTGGATTGGATGAAGATTTTGACGATGAGGATGAAATTGAAATAGAGGATGGTTTATTTAATGTAATTCAAAAAATTGGTGATGTTAGAGAAAAAATTGATGAAAAAGATGTGGATGTAATCGTTTTAGATTTGCCAGATCCTTGGAATGTTGTAGAGAATGCAAAAAAGGCATTGAATAAAAAAAGAGGGAGGATAGTTACATATCTTCCATACATAGAGCAGGTTAAAAAGACAGTTGAAAAACTTAAAGAAGAAGGATTCTGGGATATACATACTTATGAACTTATTGAAAGAGAGATTGAAGTTTCTGAGAAAGGAGTTAGACCTTCAACGAGGATGATAGGTCATACTGGCTATATAACAGTTGCAAGAGTTCCACCTAAACCAATTGATGAAGAATAAGAGGCACTACCGAGCGTAAGCGAGGTAATACATCCATAGGGGGTTCCACTCCCTATTGGTATACCCCCGGAGTTTTGTCTTTTTTATTTTAATTTAAGAGGCATTGCTGAGCGTTAGCGAAGCAATGCATCCCGGGTATCCCAATAGGGCGGAGCCCTATGGATTGCAAGAGTTCCACCAAAAAAGATAGAAGATGAAAATGAAAATATAGAAGAAAAATAAATAAAAAATATTTTATTTACACATTTATTATATTGAAGGGGACAATATGTTAATATTTGGCACCGCAGGAGTTCCTATATCTGCAGAGGATGAATTTAAAGGAATAGATGTTTTAAGAAAGTTAAATTTGGGAGCTATGGAATTGGAATTTGTCAAAGGAGTTTATATGAAAGAGGACTATGCTAAAAAGTTAAAAGAGTATGGAAAAGATATTGTTTTCTCTGCTCATGCTCCTCACTTTATAAATCTCAATGCAAATGAAGAGTATAAAATTAAAAATAGTATTGAGAGAATTATAAAAACTGCAAAGGTTTTAAATAACTGTGGAAGAAATTTAGTTTTTCATCCTGGATATTACTTAAAGAAAAGTAAAGAAACCACATATAATATAATAAAGTCAAACATTCAAAAAATTTTAGAAAAATTAGAATTATTAAATTTAAATATTATGTTAAGACCAGAAACTTCTGGAAGAGTATCTCAATTTGGAGATGTTGAGGAAACTTTAAATTTATGCTATGACTTAAATCTTCTTCCATGTATCGACTTTGCCCATATTTATGCAAGAAGTAGAGGAAGAATAAATAACTATGATTCCTTTTATAAGATACTTGAAAAAGTTGAGAATATGTTAGGAAAAAACGCTATAAAGGATATGCATATCCATTTATCAGGAATAGAGTATGGAAAGGGAGGGGAAAGAAGGCATCTACCTTTAAAAGAATCTGATTTTAATTATAAGGATGCATTAAAGGCGTTGAAAGATTTTAATACCTCTGGAACTGTAATATGTGAAAGTCCTTTATTGGAATATGATGCTGTTTTGCTTATGAAGTGTTATAATGAACTATAAAAATATTTATGGTGCTTAAAATGAGTGAAGACATTATAAAAGAAACTTATGAAAAAATTAAAAATATGGAAATTAGAGGGGCTGGAAGAATTGGAAGAGCGGCGGCAAAGGCTTTAAAAGAATATGCTATAAAAATCTCTCATTTAAGTGAAGAAGAATTTATAAAAAAAATGAAAGAGGCGGGAAATTTATTAATCTCTGCCAGACCTACTGCTGTCTCTTTACCAAATGCAGTTAAATATGTATTAAAAGGATTAAATGAAGATAATCCAAAGGAGAGAGTTATAGAGAGGGCTGATGAGTTTATAGAATCCTCATTAAAGGCTATTGAAAAAATAGGAAAGTATGGGGCAAATAGAATAAAAGATGGATATACAATACTAACTCACTGCAATTCTGAGGCGGCAATAAGCGTTATAAAAACTGCGTATGATGAAGGAAAAGATATTAAAGTTTTTTGCACAGAAACAAGACCAAGAAATCAAGGATACATTACAGCAAAAACTCTCTATGATTATAGAATTGATGTTACATTAATAGTCGATTCTGCAGTTAGATACTTTATGAGAGATATAGATATTGTAATTGTGGGGGCTGATGGTATAACAGCAAATGGTTGTCTTGTAAATAAAATAGGAACTTCTCAAATTGCATTAATTGCCAATGAAAGTAGAGTTCCTTTTTTAACAGCCGCAGAAACTTACAAATTTCATCCAAAAACTATAGTAGGAGAGTTAATAGAGATTGAAGAAAGAGATCCTAAGGAAGTGGTAGTATTTGAAGATGAATATAAAGGAATTAAAGTGAGGAATCCTGCATTTGATGTAACTCCCTCTAAGTATATAGATGCAATAATTACAGAGGTTGGTTTAATCCCTCCTCAGGGAGCATGGTATATAATTGAGAAATACTTTGGCTGGCTTGAAAAATAATAATCGATAGTAAAAAATATATACCTCTTTTTATAAATTAATAGATGTCCCGGGTGGCGACCTTCCGCAGGGGATGAAACCACCTCGGCAATCTACCCACAAGGCGGCCGTGCCGAGTAGCCACAACGGCTTCGATGAAGGCCACGGTTTTCCAAGGGTAGATACACTTTTTTAATACCTCAATGTGATGAAATTATTAATTATAGTTTGTTGTATTAATTGTTTTTTATATATGGATTAGTTTAAAAAACTTATCTTGTTCTTCTTTAATACCTTCCCTCGCTAAAAATTTTTATTTTTTAATTTAGAGGGTTTTAATTTGAAATTTTTTGATTTTAAAAATTTTTATCAAATTTCGAAGGGTCTTTTATTTTGATTAATTTGAATATTTAATTTTACTAAATTATTGGGATTTTTTAGAGATTTTATTTAATTGTTTTTATCTTCAATTTTCCCTGATAATTAGGTTTAAATTAAAAATTTTAAGGATTTTAAAGACAATAAACCAAAATAGAAAAATTTATATATAAGTTCGGAGGTATATAAATAACAGGGATAATTGACCCTCCGAACTATAACCCCCTATTATAGGAGAATTATAAGGTAATTTTAGAAAATTATCTCTTCAAATCGTGCCCTGTTTAAAATCATGCCCCAAAGGGGATGGAAATACTGATTGAGTTTTTAAAATTGATTGGGGGGTAATATGGTTTAAAATCATGCCCCAAAGGGGATGGAAATCTTCTTTTTCATACGATTTCTATTTAGAGATTATAGTTAGTTTAAAATCATGCCCCAAAGGGGATGGAAATTGTAGGTTTTGCTAAATTAGGGTGATGCCAAATCAAGTTTAAAATCGTTTAAAATCATGCCCCAAAGAGGATAAAAATATTTAAATTTTTTATTTTTTAATAACATAAAATATTTACAAATTTTTATATTTACATCTTTTTAAAAGTAATACTGACCCTCGGGAAATTCTTGATCTGAATATTATAAAATCATATAAATATCTAAAAAATATTATAGTAATATGAGAAATATCAAAATCATAATATTGCCATAATAAAAACTTAAAATTTTTTATGATTTGATATTATCAAGATCCATATATAAATATTATGTATATATGAAAATTTTCAAAAATAGTATTACAAATAGATATTATAAATTTAAATTTTCTGATGTAGTTGTAATATTTTTAGGCATAAAAGAAAGACAAAATATCCTTTATTATACCTTAAATTCATAGGTTTATATATCTACATCTTTTTTAAGAGTAATAACGAACCCTGGGAAAATCTTGATCTGGATATTACAAAATCATAAAAATTTTAAAAAAATATTATAACAATATGAGAAATTTTAAAATTATAATATTACTATAATAAAAAATAGAAAATTTTTACGATTTGATATTATCAAGTCTCGAGAGTAAATATTATGAAAATATGAAAATTTATAAAAATAGTATGAAAAGAGTTTCTAAAAATATAAAAGATTAAACTATCTTGTTGTTATTACTATTTCATTTTCAGTTATTAATATTGTATGCTCTGCTTGACTAACTATGCCATTTTTTCTTTCTTTTAATATTGGATAACTATATAGGCATGAAGATCTTACTAATGAATTTAACGCCAATCTCTCATGCTCATTTTTTATAACCCATCTTTCAGCAAATGGTAAATAAGCATAGTTTTTTGCTATAACTTCTAAGAGTTTCCTTGCTTGGGGTAATCTAACAGGTCTTTTAGCTAAAAATTTATATATATTCCCCGGCTCTCCATCTTTAACCATACCAAAACCATTAGTAGCAAATGGTTCTATTGCCACTAAATCTCCAACATCAATAACTTTATTAGTTCTTTCATAAACATTTGGAATATTAATTCCAGTATGTAATTCATATCTATACATAACATGTCCAGATAGATTGGATATTGGTTTAAATCCATAACTTTCAATAACTTCCTGTATTATTTTTCCCATCACTCCAATGTTCATAGGTGGATTTATCTCCTTAATAACAGTATATAAAGCATCTTCAGAAGCCTTTACTAAATCTCTATATGAGTTTGATAAATCTACTGTTATGGCTGTATCTGCAATATATCCATCAACATGAACCCCTAAATCTAACTTAACAACATCCTCATCTTTAAACTCCAAAGAGTCATTTAATTTTGGAGTATAATGTGCGGCTATATCATTAATTGATATATTACATGGAAATGCTGGCTCTCCTCCCAATTCTTTAGTTCTATTTTCAACGAATTCTGCAACCTCTAATAACTTAACGCCAGGTTTTATTAATTTTACTGCTTCATCTCTAACTTTTGAAGCAATTTTTCCTGCCTTTATAATCTTTTCATAACCTTCAATTTCCATAATTTCATCTCTTTAATTTTTAAATTATCTCTTTATAACAATTGTTAAAATATCTTCATCTTCTAATTTGTGATCTAATCCCACTCTCTGCCCAGGATGCTTTGCTGACTTACCCCAAACTTGGGCATATCTGAAATTTCTAACGAAATCCTTATGTAGTTTTTCACAAACATCTTTTACTGTAGCACCTCTTCTCATAATTAAAGGTTCATCAAAGTCAGGTTTTTTTCCTTGTGGCTTTAAGTAAATCTTTATAAATCCTAACTTTTCATAAATCTTTTCTTTCAATAGATCTAAATTAATATTTTTATTTCCAGAAACTAAAACATAATCCTTTCCAAACTCTTCCAATTTCTTTTTTATGTATTTTAGATATTCCTCATCTGCTAAATCTATCTTATTGACAACTACTAATGAGGGAATATATACTCTATTTCCTGCAACAACATCTATGAACTGCTCTAAAGTTATGTCTTCCCTTATAACTACATCTGCGTTGTGTATTTTATATTCATTTAATATTGCCTCTATAGTGTCTTCATCAATATGTGTTAATGGAACAGTAGAACTTACATTAATTCCTCCTCTATCTTTAACTTTAATTTTAACATCTGGAGGTTTTTGATCCAATCTAATCCCTACATTATACAACTCTCTTTCAATAACTGGAAGATGATCCAATGTATAAATATCAACAGTCAATAATATTAAGTCAGCACTTCTAACAGCAGATAGAACTTCTGTCCCTCTACCTTTTCCTGATGAGGCTCCAACAATAATACCAGGAGCATCTAAAAGTTGAATTTTAGCCCCTTTATATTCTAAGATACCAGGAACAATAGTTAATGTTGTAAATGCATATTCTCCAACCTCAGATTTAGCATTAGTTAATTTATTTAATAGTGTAGATTTACCAACTGATGGAAATCCCACAAATGCAGCAGTAGCATCTCCACTCTTTTTTACAGCATATCCTTTCCCTCCTCCACCTCCCCCTCTACTTTGAGCCATCTCCCTTAATTTTGCCAATTTTGCCTTTAATCTACCAATGTGTTTTTGAGTAGCCTTATTATAAGGAGTTCTTTTTAACTCCTCTTCTATTTTTTTAATCTCTTCTTCAATTCCCATAGTCTCACCAAAAAATAGAAAATACTAACATCTACTAAATTTAAAAAATTATAAAAAAATTACTATTATTAATATATAGATGGAAAATTTAAAAATAAAAAAGAGAGTGAAATAAATTGATAAATTTATAATTCATCTACTAATTTAATTATCTCTTTAACTCTATCATTTACTATGTAGTAGAAGTTCCAAGTCCCTTCTTTTCTTGCTTTAACTATCCCAGCCTTCTTTAAAATATTTAAGTGGTGGGAGATTGTTGGCTGTGGCTTTTTCAACTCATTAATTATATTACAGACGCACATGCTTCCATTGTCTGCCAACAACTTTAAAATCATTAACCTTGTTGGGTCTCCAAATGCCTTAAATATTTCTGCCGCTCTTTCATATTTTTCTTCCATTTTTTCACCTTTATTTTAATTTAAAATAGTATTTTATTATTTATTTTTAATTTAGAATATATATATTTTTATTATTATTACTGAATTTATATTTTTTTATATCGATGTTTAATTATTATCTAACTTTACTATAATACATTGATATTATTTAAATATTTCGGTATCTATTTTATCTTAGAAGTGTCTATAATAATCTTAATATTTTTTGGGTTTTCTACACCTTTCAATGTTTCAACCATTGCTTTAATCGTTTTACCTATAATCTTAGAAACAAAAGGCACAGTTGGAATTATTTTATCATCAACTATTATTTTTACTCCTTTACTTAATATACAGTCATCCCACTTTGCCTCTCCTTTTGCCAAAGCTTTAACAAATGATTTACAGTTGTATCCACAATATCCACAGTTTAAGTTCATTGTGGGAATAATAGACTTTTCTTTAATAATTTTTAGAATCTCCTCAATGTTATAGTTATAATCTTCAATAACTTTTACCGTGTGATCATCAATTAACTCTGAACCTTCTTTATCTTTTATCATAACGATTTTTGGAATATTTAATCTTTTTAACTCTTCTTTAAAACCTTCAATAATAACAAAATCTAAACCATAATCTACTAACTTTGATAAAATGTCTTCTAAACTCATATTTTTAGTAAAAAAAACTGTCTTATTTTGAGTAGATAGAACTGCTATTTTAGCTCCAGATGTGAAAAATCTATATGTATCTTTACCTATCATATCAATCTCTACATCCTTATCAGTATGTTTAATAACTCCAATTTTTTCATTGGAATGTTTTAAAATATCTTCAATCAATGAAGTTTTTCCAGAATTTTTATATCCAATAATTCCAATTACTCTCATAATTTCACCCTTATAATTGATTTTGCTATAATCTTTTCATCTATTATTTGATAAAGATTTATATATATATTAGAGCATATTAAAGTATGTTAAAGGTGATATTTATGAATATTATTGAGGATGTTGTTGGTATAGTCAAAGGAGAGGCAACAGTTACAAATTTTAAATTTTCTGCTCATCCAGACGCTGAATTACGATTTGGAGAATTTGTTGTAGCTCAAAATAGAGAGGATGAATGGGTTATTGGCAATATTAGAAAACTTGAAAATATAAACTGGCTTCTCAGTGGAGGAAAAAGCACATATTATGCTTTACAATTAGATTTAGAACAATATGGAGATAGTATTGAATCCAATGAAGAAATCATAGCTACTGTAAGAATCCTTGGAAAAATTAAAATTAATGGAGAAAGAGTTGAGGTTTTGCCAAATAGAGTGCCTATTCCTAATGGTAGAAAGGTTTATCGTTTAAGTGATGATATTTTAAAGGCAATATTCAATCCCGGAATTGGATATATAGAAATAGGAAATCTCCTTTTGAGAGAAAGTGTTCCAATTTATTTAAATGCTGATGAACTCGTTTCAAGACATTTTGCAGTTTTAGCTGTTACTGGGGCTGGAAAATCAAATACTGTATCTGTGATGATTAGTCAAATTGTTGAAAAACTTAGAGGGACTGTTGTAGTTCTTGACCCTCATGGAGATTATATTAAGTTAAAACTTCCAAATACTGGAAAAGAATATGTGAAAATAATTGAAGCCAAAATAAAACCAGAAGAAATGGACAGTGAAGAATTGGCTGATTTAATTGAAATTGCCAAAAATGCAACAATTCAGAGAGAGTTTTTAGCCAAGGCATGGGAAACTGTTAAACATGAAAATCCAAATGTTGGGGGAAGAGAGATTATTGAAAAACTCATGGAAAAAATAAACGATTGGATAAGGAATAAAAAAGCAGAATATTGGGATGAGGGAAAGAAGAATTACTTTACTGAGGAACTCAAAGCAGAGAGAGTTGAAACTTTAAGAGGAGTAGTTCTAAGAATTAGAAGATTTCTAAGGAACTATGGAACTTTATTGACAAGTGAAGATTTAATCTCTCAAATTGAGCCAGGTAAAGCCAATGTCATTGATTTAGGTCATTTAGATGAGAGCCAAATGAAGGTTGTTGTTGGTAAGCTTTTGTATGCCATATTTGAGGCAAGGGTAGATTATGAAAAAGCAAGAAAGAAACTTGAACGAATAAAAGAAGAATTGAGAGAAAGTAGAGTAGTTAGAACTTCAAAACTTGAAAATGAAATAAAAGAACTTGAAAAAACTATGAAGGATATTGAAACTAAGAGTAAAGCCCTTGCTGAGCCAATCCTTCTTATTGTAGAAGAGGCACATATCTTTGCTCCACAAGGAGAAAATAACGATGCTGTAAGAATTTTAAGTAGAATTGCAAGAGAAGGTAGAAAATTTGGAGTAGGATTGGGAATAGTTTCACAAAGACCAAATAAACTAAATGAGGATGTTTTAAGTCAAACAAACACGAAGATAATTTTAAGAATTGTAAATCCAAAAGATCAGGATTATGTTCTCAAAGCGAGTGAGCAACTGAGTTCTGATTTACTCTCAGATATTGCCTCTCTTGGTAAGGGTGAGGCAGTAATAGTTGGTCAAGCAATTTCTCTTCCAGCTTTGGTTAAAATACACAACTTTAAATCTATGGGTGGGGATTACGGTGGTGAAGATATAGGAGTTGTTTCAAGATGGCTCAATAGAGAGGTTGAAGAAAAAAAAGAGAAAGAAATTCAAAAAATTTATGATGATGAGGGGATAAATTATGACCTTTAAATTTGCTCATATTGCAGATGTGCATCTTGGATTTGAGCAATATAGATTACCTTATAGATCTGAAGAATTTAAAAATGCCTTTGAAACGGCTATAAAAAAGGCTGTTGATGAAAAAGTTGATTTTATCTTAATATCTGGGGATTTATTCCACAGGAGTAATCCAAGTCCTCAAACAATTAAAGAGGCTATAGATATATTATCAATACCTAAAGAAAATGATATTCCAGTTTTTGCTATAGAAGGAAATCACGACAGAACTCAGAAGAAGATTTCTGTTTATCATCTCCTTGAATCTTTGGGATTAATATATCTTATAGGATTCAGTGAGAAAAAAAAGGAAAATGAATATCAAATTACAGAAAATGTTAATGGAAAATTAATCGTTAAAGGCATTTTTGAGAAGGGTAATAATAGTATTGAAATTTACGGAATGAAATTTATGAGTGCCGCGTGGTTTGAGAGAAATAATTTAAGTGATTACTTCAAACCAAATGGAGATGCAATATTAATGCTACATCAAGGAATAAAGGAAATTATGGACAATTTATATCTTGAAACTCAGAGAGATTACTTTGAAATAAGCCTTAAAGATTTACCAGACGAATTTCTCTATTATGCAATGGGACATATACACAAGATGTGGCAAACAAATAAAGGATATGGAATTGTTGCATATCCCGGTTCATTGCAAAGATGGGATTTTGGAGATTATGAGATAAGATATAGATGGGATGGAAATAGATTTCTGCAACAATCTGGATGTGATAAGGGCTTTTTTATAGTTGAAGACTTTAAGCCTAAATTTATAAAATTAAATGTAAGACCTTTCTATGATGTTAAGATAAAGGCAGATGAAAATGTTGTTAAAAGTGAATTAAAGAGGTTAGTAAATTATATTCCAAGTGAAGCATTCTTAAGAATTAATATTGAGTGGAAAAAACCTTTTGATGTTTCCTTTCTTCATGATATATTTAAGGTTAAATATCTACACATAAGAACAAAATTTGGAAAACATAGAACAATATCTACAAAAGGAACTACTGCGAGCGAATTCTTTACTCCTATAGAACTTAAAATAATTGAAAGAGTTGGAGAGAAGGACTTTGAAGAATTTGATGATATAATAAATCTTATTTTAGAGGAGTTAAATAGACCAATTAATATTGAAAAAGAGGAAGAAAAAACTGAAAAAAATGAAAATCTTCAAAAAACTGAATTAAAATTGGAAGAAAATATAAAAGTTCAAAAAACTGAGGAAAATATTAAAAAAATTACTCCAAATAAAAAATATACACTTTTAGATTGGTTGAAATAATTTAAATATGGGTGAGAAGAAATGAAAATAGAAAAAATCATTGTGAGGGACTTTCGTTCCCATGAATTTACCAAAGTAAGTTTTACATCTGGAATAAATCTTATAATTGGACAGAATGGTTCTGGAAAAAGTTCTCTACTTGATGCTATTCTTGTTGGATTATACTGGCCCACAAGACCTAAAGACCTTAAAAAAGATAACTTCCTCCGAGTTAATGGGAAGAGTACAGAAATAACGATATTCTTCGAAAAAGATGGAGTAAAGTATCAAGTTCATAGAAACATAACGAGGAATATCGCCTTTGCTAAATACTATGATAATGGCACTTGGCACCATGTAACTGAGGCAAATCACATTTCTGTTAAAAATTGGGTAGAGAAACTAATTCCTTATGACATTTTTGTCAATGCTATTTATATAAGGCAGGGAGAAATTGATGCAATTCTTGAAAGTGATGAAAGTAGAGAAAAAGTTGTGAGAAAGGTGTTAGGGCTTGATAAATATGAAAATGCATATAAAAATCTCCTTGAAGTAAGAAAAGTGATTGAATCAAAAATTAAAGGAATTGAAGAATATTTAAATGCTATGAAAAACATAGATGATATGATTAAAGAGTATAAAAATAATTTAAATAATGTTATTAAAGAGATAGAAGAAATTTCCCCTCAAATTCCAAAAATTAGAAATGAAATTGATGCCCTTAGAAAAAAATTAGAAAAACTTGATAAAATTGCCAAAGATATTGAAAACTTAAAAGAAAAGAAATCTGAAATTGAGAAAACACTTGAAAGAATAGATACAAGGGTAAAATCCCTTAATAATTCCATAGCTGAGAGAGAGTCAAAAGTTAAAGACCTTGAAGAAAAAGTTAAAGAACTTGAGAAAATTAAAGATGATGCAGAAAAGTATATAGAACTTGAAAAATTTTATAATGAATACAGTGAAATAAAATCTAAGGCAGATAGAGAGATTAAAGGTTATGAGGGACAAATATCTCAGATTGAAGAACGACTTAATGAGTTGGAGAAAAAGGCTAATGAACTTAAAGAATTACAAGAGAAAATATCAGAAATTGATAAACAGCTTAAAGAACTGGAAGAATATGTTAAACAGTATGAGGAATATTTAAGAATTAAAAATACTATTGAATCTCTTAGAAAACGGCTTAGTTTAGATGAAGATAATCTAAAAGAACTCAAATCTGAAATTGAAAAAGCCAAATTAAGAAAAGAAGAGATTCTCAATGAAATTAGAGAAATTGAAAAGAGAAAAGGGGAATTAAAAAATGCTATAAGGGAGAAGGAAAAGGCTATTCTTGAACTTAGAAAAGCCAAAGGTAAATGTCCAGTCTGTGGTTCTGAACTAACAGAGGAACATAGACAAGAGTTAATTAAAAAATACACTTTAGAAATAGAGAATTATGGAAAAGAATTGAAACATCTACATAATAGAGAACAAAACCTTAGAGCAGAACAAGTAAGAGTTGAAAATATTTTAAAGAAAGAGAAGATTATTATAGCCAATGAAGAGATTCTCAATCAAATAAAAGAAAACGAAGAGAAACTTTCTAAATATAATCTTGAAGAACTTGAAAAAAAATTTAATAAATATAATAATCTTTTATCTGAAAAAAATAAACTCGAAGGTAGATTAAAGGGTATTCATGATGAATTAAGGAATAAAACTGTATTAGAAAAAAGAAAAACATATTTAGAGAGAAAAATTTATGAAATTAAAAATTATTTACAAAAATATAATGTTAAACTTAAAAATCTTGGATTTGAAAATATAGAAACTTTAAAAGATGAGATTGAGAGATTAAAACTAATTTATGAAAAATATATAAAACTCTCTGATTCAGTTAAAGAATTAATAAAAGAAAAAAATCTACTTGAAAATGAAATAAATGAATTAAATTTCCTTAAAAAGAAAAAATTTGAAGTAGAAAAAGAATTAAATGACGTAAAAGAAAAGTTAGAAAATCTTGAAAATAGTTATAGCAAAGAAGAACATGAAAGAGTTAGAAATGAGTATATTGAAAAGAGGGAATCCCTTAGAGAGGCAGAAACTGAACTTAAAAATCTTGAAAAGAGGAAAGAAGACCTTTCCAAAAACTTAGATAAATTAAAAAATGAAAAAGAAAAAGTTGAAATTAAGAAAAAAGACCTTGAAAACTTAAAGAAAGTTAAAGAAAAAGTTCAAGAACTAAGAGAAAAAGTTAGAAAGTTTAAAAATATCCTCAAAGAAGATGCCTTGGCAAAAGTTGGAGAATATGCAAGTGAAATTTTTGAAGAACTAACAGAGGAAAAGTATTCCAATGTAACTGTAAAGGCTAAAGATAATAAAGTTGTTCTTGGAATTGTTTATGATGGAAAAGAGAGAGAGTTATCCTTCCTTAGTGGTGGGGAAAGAATAGCACTTGGATTAGCTTTTAGACTTGCACTATCTTTATACCTTGCTGGAGAAATCCCATTACTAATAATGGACGAGCCAACACCATATCTTGATGATGAAAGAAGGAGAAGGCTCGTTGATATAATGGAGTGCTACCTTAAAAAAATTCCTCAAGTGATAATAGTTTCTCACGATGAGGAATTAAAAGATGCCGCAGATAAAGTAGTTAGAATTAGACTTGAGAATGGTGTCTCGAAAGTGGAAGAGGTTGAGGTGTGTTAAAAATGTATCGTTTAATTTCAAAAAATCACGCTGATAAAATTTTAAAAATGCTCACCGATGAACTTAAAGAGGTAGAATATATTTTAAATGAAAAAATTGATTGGAAACCTCTACCAGAAAAGAGAGAAAGTAAGGTTTATGCCATTGATGGTAGTCAAGGAAAGGCAAGGCTTAGTGGAACTATTATCTATACTGTTGCATCTTATGCCTTTGGTAATGGAAAAAATGCTCGTTTTGTCTATACTAATGCTATGACATACAATCATGGAATTTCCGACCAAATTATTAGGTTGCAGATGGAAACACTTGAAAATATGCTTGGCTCTATAGTTGGAAATAATGAATATACTATATTAATGGATGGAACTCTTACAGGTTCTTTGACGAGACCTCCAGTTTATCCAGAGAGCGTTAGAGGAATAACTACTGTGATGAATGCTTTAGGTGAGAAATGTTTAAAAAAACTTATTGATGATTTTATCAATAGACTTAATTATCACTATGAAGAACTTGAAAAAAAGCTTGAAGAAAAAAGAGAAATATATGATTCTGTAATATTGGCAGATGATGTTGTAGAAGAATATTCAGAATTTTATAAAGCTATGGAAGGTTATTCATATAGAGATGCTCCAATTCCAAGTAATCTTAAAAAACTGAAAGTTTCATTAGAAAGTCTGATGGAATCTGCTGAAAAAGGGAAGACAATTGAAGATGTTATATATCACTATCTTTCTGAATATGGAGAAGAAAGAACACTAACTATTGAAGATGCTAAAAACACTATCCATGTAGTTTTGAGTTACCTTGAATATCTCTACTCCCTTGAAAGACTTCTCCAAAGAGAACTTATATACATTGCAAAGAGCTTCTACAGTAGAAAAATTACTTCAAAACTTGGCATCAATACAGTTGATGTTCCATTCCTTGATGTATATTTATTAAAAATTTACGGTGAAGAAATTCCGGGATACTATGTTATTTACGACCCAGAAAGAGATTATAAAAAGAATATATCTCACTGCTTACCAAGGGTTTTAAGAAACTACTTTCCAACAGTTCAGGAGTTCATAGAAAAAGGAGTTCCCTCAGCATACATCAGGACGATGAAGGGGGGAGTAATATATTTACTTCAATCTAATAACCTAATTGATGATGAACTAATAGGAAAACTTCTTTGGCACGAAAATAGTGGTTACATAAGACCTCTTCAAAAATCTCATGAGGGAGTAAAGATTGAGCAACATATATTTAGGATAGAACTCGATGCCCTAATGAATTACTTAAAGAGAAAAAATAAAGAGTTGAGAGTTTTCATAAAATATGGTAGGTCTCCTTTGGAGTGATAATTTCTAAATAAAAAATAAAAGAGGGTGATTAATTATATACAAAATAGTTCCAGACACAAACTTTCTAATTTATGTTTTTAAACATAAGATTAACTTTGACTATGAAATAGAGAGGGCTATAAACTCAAAATTTGAAATTGTTATATTATCCCCTATAAAAGAAGAGTTAGAAAAGTTATTAAATAATCCAAATTTAAAAGGTAAAGAAAAATTATCTATTAAATTGGCTCTTAATAAAATAAAAAATTATAAAGTAATAAACTATGAAGGTTATGCAGACGAAGCTATTTTAAAGTATGCCCTACAAAATAAAAATGTTATCGTGGCTACGAATGATAAAGAACTTAAAGAGAAATTGATAGAAAATAATATTCCAGTTATGGTGGTTAGGCAGAAAAAATACTTTGAAGTTTTTGGAATGCTATAAAAAATAGTTTGGTGATTAAATATGAGATTTGGAGTTTCATCATTAGTTTTTTTACCAGAGAGTTTAACATCCTCATTGGAAAAGATTGCTGAGCACAACTTTGATGCTTGGGAAATTGTTTGCGAAGGAACTCATTATTTATCTCCAAAAAACATAAAGTATCTTATGGAGTTAAAAAACAAATATGAAGTTGATATTGTAGTTCATGCTCCTTTTGCTGACTTAAATCCAGCATCTATGAATGAAAGAGTTAGAAGATTAACTGTTGAGTGTATAAGAGATGCCATTGAAGGGGCTTTTGAATTAGATTCTGAAGTTGTTGTAGTTCATCCTGGATACATTCCAGAACTTTGGAGTAACTATGTAAATGACATCTTAGATAACAACTTTTCAACTCTCTCAGAAATCGTAGAAATAGCAGAAGATTATGGAATAAAAATTGGCTTGGAAAATATGCCAAATTATAAAGGGCTCTTAGGAACTACTCCTGAGTCTTTATTAGAAATTGTCAAAGAGCTTGATTCAAAAAATTTAGGAATAACTTTTGATATAGGGCATGCAAATACTGTTGGAAATCCTTCAGAATTCGTTGAAAAACTTCAAAACATTGGAATTGGGATAATTCATATTCATGCCCATGACAATAATGGATATGAGGATGAACATTTAAAGATTGGAGAAGGAAATATTAACTTTATTGAAGTTTTAGAAAAATTAAAAGAAATTAAGTATGATGGAATAATAAGTATAGAAAATAAAAATATAAGAGATGCTGTAAAAAGTAAGGACATTTTAAAGGAATATTTAGAAATTGCTAATGAAAGATTGTTTGAAAAAAAATAAAATAAAAGAGTAATTTATTATTTTATTTTTTGGTTAAATTATTTTTATTTTAATTCTAAAGTTTGGTTATTTTAACCTAAAAAAGATTTTGGTGGAATAAATGTATCTTACAAAAGAGGAGGAGAAAATTTTAGATGGAGAATATGGAGAAATTTTAAGAAAATGTATGAATTTACTTGTTTCGTTAGGAGAAATATATGGGGCTGAAAGATTAATTCCAATAAAATCTGCTCAAATTTCTGGGGTTTCATATAAGACAATAGGAGACATTGGATTGGAATTTTTAGAGGATTTTTCTAAAGAAAATGTTAAAGTTAAGGTTCATTCTACATTAAACCCAGCTGGAATGGATTTAGATATATGGAAAGAATTAGGCATAAGTGAAGAATTTGCTAAAAAACAGTTAAGAATAATAGAGGCGTTTAAAAAAATGGGCGTTGAAATTGGTTGCACTTGTACTCCTTATTTAACTGGAAACCTACCTAAATTTGGAGAACATATAAGTTGGGCAGAAAGTTCAGCAGTATGTTTTGCAAATTCAGTTATTGGAGCACGAACAAATAGAGAAGGAGGACCTTCAGCATTAGCATCAGCAATTATTGGAAAAACACCATACTATGGTTATCACTTAGATGAAAATAGAAAAGCAAATTATATTATAGAGTTAGACAGCCAATTAATAAAAAATATTGATAAAGAAGAGAGTTTTTATGGTGCCTTAGGTTACTTAGTTGGAAAAATTGTAAAAAATGGAGTTCCTTATTTTGAAAATTTATACAAACTAAATCCCAATAATGATGACTTAAAATCCTTAGGGGCGGCAATGGCAGCAAGTGGTGGAGTTGCCTTATACCATGCTAAAAATTTGACAGCAGAGTGTAAAGTTAAAAATGTTATTAATGATAAAGTTGAAAAGATAACTATTGGAATTGATGATATAAAAGAGAGTTATGAAAAATTAAATACAACAAACGAAGAGCCTGATTTAATTTGTATTGGCTGTCCCCACTGCTCTCTAATGGAAATTAAAAAAATTGCTGAAATGTTAAAGGATAAGAAATTAAAATCTGATTTATGGGTTTGCTGCTCTTTACATATTAATAGTATAGCAGATAGAATGGGATATACAAAGATAATTGAAAAGGCAGGAGGAAAAATAATTAAAGACACTTGTATGGTTGTCTCTCCAATTGAAGATTTAGGTTATAAAGTTGTAGCAACAAATTCTGGAAAAGCTGCAGTTTATTTACCAAGCTTTTGTAAAAGTGAGGTAATTTTTGATGATTTAAAGAATATAATAGGGAAATAATGTTAAATCCAGCAATACTAATTTTAGCAGTTATTTTTGATAGAATAATTGGAGAACTTCCTGAAAAAATTCATCCAACTGTTTGGATAGGTAAATTAATATATTCCTTAAAAAAAATATTTAAATCTACGAACTGTGAGAATATATATAAGGATTTTTTATTTGGTTCTATAATTACTTTAATAACAATATCTGTTGTTGCTATAATTTCAATTTGTGTAGAAAAAATTGTTTTATCTCTATATTTTCCTTTAAACTATTTAGTATATGCTTTTTTACTATCAACAACTATTGGATATAAATCTTTATTCGAATTCTGTAAAAAACCAATTTTGTACATTAAAGAGGGTAACATTGAAAAAGCAAGAGAATCAGTTCAGCATATTGTAAGTAGGGATGCATCTAAGTTAGATAAGGAACATATTCTCTCTGCTGCTATAGAAAGTTTGTCTGAAAACATAACTGACAGTATAATTGGAGCTTTATTTTATGCAATTATTTTTGGATTGCCTGGAGCTTTTGTATATAGAGCAATAAATACATTAGATGCAATGATTGGCTATAAAAATGAAAAATATTTATGGTATGGAAAATTAGCAGCAAGATTGGATGATATAGCAAATTTTATCCCTTCAAGAATATCTGGACTATTATTAATAATAACTGCTCCATTTTATAAAGGAAGCATAAAAAAAGCAATATATGGATTTTTAAAGGAAGCTAATAAAGTTCCATCTCCTAACTCTGGCTATACAATGGCTACATTGGCTAACGCTCTAAACATAACCTTAGAAAAAATTGGGCATTATAAATTGGGTTCTGGAAAAATAGACATTGAAAAATCTCTAATGGCTTTTAAGGCTGTTGATTTTACAGTAATTACATTTTTAATAATTTACAGTTTAATCTGGTGGTTACTATGATGAACAAATCTCATTATCCATCAGAAGTTCCAGATGATAGATTTGAGGTTTTAAATAATCTTAAAGATAGTCAAAAGCCCATTAAAATTTTAATACTTGGAGGATTAGACAGTGGAAAAACTACTCTAACTACTTTTTTAGCTAATGAACTTTTAAATTTAAATTATAAAGTGGCTATAATTGATTGTGATATCGGACAAAAAAGTATTCTACCCCCAGCAACTATAAGTTTAGCATTTCCAGAAACAAATTTTAACAATTTGTATGAACTTAAACCTTATAAAAGTTATTTTGTTGGTTCAACTACTCCAATTCAATTTTTTGGGGAGATGATTGTAGGAACTAAGTTACTGTGTGATTGTGCTAAGGATATGGCAGATGTTGTTATAGTTGATACAACTGGATTAATTTCTGGCTCTGGGGCAGAGTTAAAGAGGATGAAAATAGAGATGATTAAGCCAGATGTTATAATAGGTTTGCAAAAAAGAAATGAACTTAAACCTATATTAAAGGTCTTTGAAGATAAAATTAAAATTTTTTACTTAAAAGTTTATGAAAATGCAAAATCATTTAGTAGGGAAGAGAGAAAAGAACTTAGAGTAGAAAAATGGAGAGAATACTTTAAAACTTCAAAAATTTATAATATTGGTTTTAATGATGTAATTATTAGTGGAACTAAGATATTTCAAGGAGAGAAGATTTTGGAAGATGAAAAATACCTATTAGAATCACTTTTTAAATGGAAAATACTCTATGGAATTAAATGTGAGGGAAGATATACAATAGTAAAAAGAGATTTGGTAAATATGCCAAGACAGGTTGATAAAAACATTCTATACTACATTGAGCCAGAAAGATTTAACAACTTAATAGTTGGATTAATTGATGAAGAGGGCTTTTGCATTGGATTGGGTATATTAAAAAATATAAATTTTGAGAATGAAACATTAGAGATACTATCCCCCATTAATGAAGATGAAATTAAAAATCTTAAAGAAATAAGGTTTGGAAGAATAAAAGTTAATGAAAATGGGGAAGAACTTGGTTTATTAGATAGAGATTTAATATAATACTTATAGATCTGGAATTATGCTCAAGGAAATATTAAATAAACTCTTTTGGCATCCAAATTATAAGGATAACATAGATAATTTTGAGATTGTTATAATACATAGAGGAGGTAAAGATAATAAAAAAGTAATTCCATTAAGTGAGGTTAAAATTAAAGGAAATTATTTGTATTTGATATATGAAGATACTTACATTCCATTACATAGAATATTAGAGATTAGAAACAAAATGACAGGAGAAGTTTTATATAAAAAGATTAAATAAAATGATTTATGAAGATAAAACTTTTCTTGAGAAATAACCTCCAGTGAATCCAATTAATCCTCCAACTATTGCAGAAATTATTATATCAGAAATATTGTTATTTGAAGAACTTTCATTAACTACATAACTACTGTTAGATATTATAACTTCATTTTCCAATACCTTTTGAATCTCTTTATTATTTTTATTTAACTCTTTTATAACATCTACATCCATTTGAGCATAGTATGAACTATATTTATAGTACATTATTTTTAATAAATCATTATCTAAACTTCCAGCATATTCATAATAACTTAAGGCTGAAATTGGGATAATTCCTAAGGCTTCAGCCATATTTATTTTATTCCGTGCATATTCTTTTAAGTAATTTAGATAATCTTTATCTTCAAAAATTACTAAAGGTATTTCAGATTCTACACATGAATCTATACTTTTAGCAATTGTTAGTAAATAATCTCCATGATTATATGCTTTTTTAGCGGCATCTAAATCATCTATAGCTTCATCACTTACTAAATTAGGATATAAGGTGTCAACATATGTTGTAATTGTTTCAGCATTATCTAAATATTGCTGAGCTAAAGATTTTAGAGAGGATTCATTTATTATTTTATTATTGCTATTATTATAATTATTTTCACATAATGTAACCCACCAAATTGCACTTTCACCTCTCAACTTTGCAAAACTACCGTATTTTATAGCATCATCATAGTTTCCTAAATAGTAAGATTTCCATGCTTTATTTAATAAACTCTCAGCCTCAGATATTCTAACTCTTCCAGCTAAAATCTCTTCAAAGTTATTTAAAGTTAAATTTTTTGAATAAACTACTTTTTTATCATAATCTATTTGACTCTGAACATTGTTAAGATACGTTTTAATATTTTCATCTCCTGTAAGATATTTTATTGTATGGTCGATTGTTTCTAATTTAATTAGTGCGTTAAATGCTGAACATGTTGCTGAATAATATTTTTCATCCATATATTCATCGTTTGCCTTATCTAATAATTTTTTAGCTTCTTTTAATTCAGATGATAGCTTATTTTGATAATTATATCCAAAATATTCGTTATTTAATTCATTGGAGATATTATCATATTTCTCATTTGCTGTTTTCAAAATTTTATCACATAATTTTTTCATTATTTTTTGATATTTTTCTTCAATAATTGGATTTTCAGGATATTTCTTCATAGTAATCTTTTTATTTGTAAAGTATGGAAGTGCTTCATAAATACTTCCGACCTCTATAACCTTAATACCCAATTTTTGTCCAAATTTAACAGCGTCTATTTTCATATTATTTTCAGTAACATATCTTTGCCCTTTTGGGATTAACATAATTGTACAGTTTGCCTTTTTAGCGGCTTCTATTTTTTCTAATATTCCTCCAACTGGGCCAATACTTCCATCTGGGTTTATAGTCCCAGTCATCATAACATTGTGGTTAATGCTCCAATTCATTAATGAACAGATAATTCCAATAGTCATTGTTGCTCCGGCAGAAGGTCCTCCAACTACTGGAACATCACTTCTTACAGTAATATAGACATTATATTTATTCATATCCTTTCCAGTAATCTCTCCAGCAACTTTTGCCGCAATTCTTGCTGAACCTTGCATATCTAACTGTGTTAATGGCAAAGTATCCATAAAAACACGTCCATTTCCTTTAGTAACATTTATTTGTATACTTATAGGGACCCCTTCTGGACCTCTATCAGTTAAAGAAACTGCTGGAGCTTTTATAATTATAGCAAGGGATGAATTTAAAAATATAAATAAGAATAGCAATGTTAGTATTTTTTTCATAATATCACCTACTTATTATTTAAAGATAACGTTATAATTGTTATAATTATTTTATATATTATTTTTCACAAATTACATTTCGAAACGAAAAATATATATATATCTTATAACCAAATACTGTTTGCTTTCTTAGTGCGGGGGTGGCCCAGCCTGGTACGGCGCGGGACTGCTAATCCCGTTGGGCATCGCCCAGCCCGGGTTCAAATCCCGGCCCCCGCGTCATACTTTTACTTTTTTATTTGAGCTTATTTGTTTAAGTCCTACAATATTTTACTCTCCTTTTATGTAATATCTCAATGAATCTTTGAAAGGACTATATTTTGATATAGTAGATATTATATAGTTATAAGATTTTAAATCCAAGTATATCCAAATATTTCCATAAATTAAATTATGTAAAATTAAGCAAAAAGTGAAACTATGAAATTTAGAAAATTAAAAAAAAGAGAAATTGATTTGATAAAAGAGGAGTTATGTAGATATACTGAAAAAAGTTACGCTAATAATTTTAAATATGAAAATTTAGTTGTTTTAGAGGGAAATTGGTTAACTGTTTGCTACACCAATGAAGAAACAATAAAAAATTTAAATAAGTTTGAGGAGATATTTTCAGTAGGAAATATATTTGGTGAAATTAAAAGAAAATTTAGATTATCTTTAGAGGGTTTTACATTAATATCTCCATATATAATAAATAACTATGCAGTTGTAAATAAAAAAGGTGAAACATTATTTTTATATGGAAGAGATATATTTAAAGAGTCAATTATAGAGGTTAAGGGCTCTGGGAGAATAGTTGTCTTTAATGAGAATAAAGAAGTTTTAGGTATAGGATTTTTAGAAAATAATATTATTAAAAATATAAAAGATAAAGGATGGTATTTAAGAGAAGGAGGATAAGTTATAGATACCATATAACTAATTTAGGTGAAATTAATGAAGTCTAAGGAATTAGCTCAAAAAATTTTATATGATATTTACAAAAATTTAGATGAATTTTCAAAGGACATAATTAGAGGAGATCTTGCTGAAATTGAATTTAAAGGATTTTACATAAAAGGAAAAAATGGGGAGAAAGTTTATATTAGAAATTTAGAAGATTTTAAAAACTTGGAAGATTTTGAAGTAGAAATGAGGAAGTATAAATTAAAAAGTATTAATTTAAAAAATTTAGACGATGGTTTAATGATTATTAATTTATCTTCAAGAGTTAGTAAAAACTACAAATTTGAGGGAAATAATTACTCAATAGTTTATCCTTCAAATAACAACACAACAATAGAACTTAAAGAGAGACTGTTAAAATGGATGGAGTTAAATGATGAAGAATTAGATGAAAAGATTATTGAATTTGATACTAAAATTAACAATATACTTGAAGATTTATTGGAAAATATAAACATAAAAGAAGAAATATCAGTTTATGTAGATGTGTTTATGGATATAAATAAAATAGAGAACTTTGTAGAAAAATATGATGATGACAAAATAATAATTTGGATACATCCTGTATTTTTATTCTCAAATGATGATGTTTTAAGAGGTCTTTTATCTTATGAACTTTCAAAATTTAAAAGTAAAGTGTTAGAGATAGGATATAGAGATGTTATAAAATACTGTAAGGAGTTAAAAAAATTAACTAACAAAAAGCCAAAGATTCTCGAAAAAATCAAAAATATTGCTAACAAATATGGTGATGCTGATTCATTAAACTTAATTAACGAAATTGAAAATGAATAAAAAATAAAAAATTAATTACTATTATTTGGAGATAAAAGTTTTTTAAAGAAATATTCTTTTAACTCCTCCAAACCAATTCCTTTATCAGCAGATATTTTAAATATTTTCTCCACTCCTATCTCTTTTAACTTTTCCTCTATATTTTTAATTTTTCCTTCATCCTCAACTAAATCAATTTTATTTATTGCTACAACAATAGGAACCTTAAATAATTCTTTTATCTCTTTTAATAAATTTAATTGCTCTTCAATTGTATAGCCGCAAAACTCACTTGCATCTATAATAAACAAAATTAAATTTGCTAAATAGTTTAATGCCAATATTGCCTGCAACTCTATATCATTTCTTTCATATAATGGACGATCTAACAATCCAGGAGTATCTACAATTTGAATATCTTCCATATATCCCATATTTATTCCTTTAGTTGTAAATGGATAGTTGTTTATTTCAACATCCGCCCCTGTCAATTTTTTTAACAATGTGGATTTTCCAACATTTGGATAGCCAGCGATTACAACAGTTGGAAGATTTTTAAATGTTGGTAAATTTTTCAATTTCTCCCTTGCAACTGCTACAAAAGCCATTTTTGGATGAATTTGATTTAATATAGACTTTACTCTCCCAACGAATTCTTTTCTTAATTTTCCTGCCTGTTGTGGAGTTCTTGCTTTTCTAATCTTTTTAGCATACTCATTACCTAATTTTCTAACTAATTCAGAGGCCCACTTAAATGCACCCATTGACTTTTTAAATTCATCTACTCCTACTAAAACTTCAACCATTTCCTGATAAAATTTAGGTAGTTCTCTTACTGGGGGAGTTTTATCTATAACCTTTTGTAAATTGTCTGCCACAACTGACGCAATAGTTCTAACTTTATGCTCCTCTACATATCTCGCCTTTAACAACCAAGGTAATTCTTTTTTTCTCATTTCATTGGCTACTTTTTCTCCCCTTCTTAATGCCTTAGATATTAATTCATCAGGCATCAATATAGTAGGCATTTTTTTAAAAGGATTTTCTTCTTTACTCATAAATTTCACCACATTTTAGTTTAAAATTTTAAAAATTTAAAAAATTTGACCTACAAATAAATTATATCAAAATCATTAAAAACTAAAAATAACGAACTTAAAATCCAATTAAATAATTAAAAATAAATATATTACTCTTTGTTTAAAATCTTTACAACTCCTCTATTTCCATCAACTATTATTGTATCTCCTGTTTTTATTTTTTCTATATCTACTTTATCAACCAATGGAATTCCTCCTAAAATAGCACCAGTAGCTACAATAGGCTCACATTCATTATTAACTATCCCTTTTAAAATTCCTCTTTTTGCCAAACCATATATAACATAAGAACCAACAGTACTCCCTTTTCCATAAGGGAATACAAAAATTTTTCCTTTCAATGATTGTCCATATATGTCGCTATCTTTGTCTATAACCTTTCCATCCTTATCAACTCCTCCCAAAAAAGAGAAGGGTTTTTTTGAGACAATTGCAATTCCCTTAACAACTCCTTTTGATATACTTCTACCTTTTAATTCCATAAAAATCCCTAAATTATTCAAAAACTATTTTATTTAAAACTTTTTCACAATAGTAACATCTAATTTTTAATGGATTTTTATTTTCTATTATAAACTTTCCTTTAATTTTCTCTTTATTTGTTATGCAGTTTGGATTTGTACATTTTAATATTCCCTCTATGTTATTTGGTATCTGTGGTTTAAGTTTTTTGACGACATTTCCATTTCTAATGATATTTATAGTTACATCAGGAGAAATTAAAGATATTTTATCAACATCCTTCTTTTTTAATTCAATTCCTTCAATTTTTAGAATATCTTTTTTACCCTTCTTTTTTGAAGGAACATTTATTGCTATCATTACAGAGGTTTCATTAGGAATGTTTAAAATTTTATATACCATTAACGCTTTTCCTGCATCTATGTGATCAATTACAGTTCCATTTCTAATTTTTTTTACTTTGAGTTCACTCAAAAGATCACCAAGGTGTTATTTTTCTTTATTTTGTTCTATATTTTCATTTTCTTTGGTATATTCTTCGGGAACATATTCTTCATATAGTTGCTCTTTAATTTCTCTTCCTATATGTTTTGGATGATATTTATCAAAATCAGCCTCCAACTGTCTTAACACTGAGTCTAATGATTCCTTTAATATGTCTATAAATTCCCATCTTTCGTGCTCTGAAATATATGCGATATCTTCCCCTTCTGCTTCTAATTTATTAGGTAATGAAGCTTTTGGTCTGCCTTCTCCAACATACAACTTATTTGGAGTTTTTACATATGTTGTAATTCTATAATATGGAACTCCTCCCTTATCTCTATCTTTTTTAATATTTATCTTTATCCAGTGAATTTTTCCTGCCTGTTTAACCATCTTTTTGACTTCTGTTGCAATAATTCTTTCTGCAAGATCTTTAACTTCTGGATCTAACATTCCATGAATTTCTACTTCAATCATTGCTCCTTTTTTCAAATCAGCTATATACTTTATAATGTCTAACCTTGTAACAATTCCCTTTAAAGACTTACCTTTTACAACAGGAACTCCCCTAATATCATACTCTTGCATAACTCTTGCCGCATCTGCTGCACTTGCATCTACATCAACAGTTATTAATGGGGTATTCATAATTAACTTAACTGGCTGTCCCATTCTTGGAACTTTTTCTCCTTTTACTTCTCCATAAGTCATTCTTCTTTTTGGTTTGTAAATCTTTTTGATAATATCTACCTCAGTAACCATTCCAACAGGATTTCCTTCATCATCAACAACTACCAACCTACCAATGTTATTATCTCTCATTAATGCTCTTGCCTTACCAATAGAATCATTTTCATTGATTGTTATTATATTTCTCGTCATTATCTTTGTAATTTTAGTATCTTTCATTATCTTTGATCTTGCGGCTCTTGCCATAATGTCATAGTCAGTAATTATTCCTACTAATTTTCCTTCATCATTTACTATTGGTGCTGCTCTTTGCCCACTTTCAAGCATTTCACATACAGCGTCTAAAACAGGAGTATCTTCGTGTATGTAGTGTGGCTTATACATTAATGTTCTAACTTCTTCCTGAACTGATGATGCTAATAATAAATCTCTTATACTTATTAAATAGTATTCCTCTTTATCATCTTTCTTATCAACTACAATTAAATGGTGAAAGCCATTCTCTTCCATTATACCTATTGCTTTTGATATTGGGGTTTCAGGAGTTACTGTAACAACATCTCTTGTCATTATTTCCTTTACTGGTTCTGTAAACATTTATCTCACCTTTAACTTATAATTTTATAATTAAATTAAGAGAATTGGCATTTATAAACCTATCTACCAAAGGCTATAAAAATATAGAACTTTGCATAATTTATATAATTTTTCGATACTTAATTAGATGGTTATTTCATCTATTTTTACTTTTTTATATGCTTTTCTATCCGCCCAGCATTGAATGCAAATTCCTACTGGTAATGAGGCAGTATGACATCCAGATATTTCAATAAATACATCTAAGGCAGTTATTTTGCCTCCCAAACCCATAGGTCCAATACCCAATTTATTTATATCTTCTAAAAGTTCCCTTTCCAATTTTGCTATATTTTCATCTTTATGTCTCTCTCCTATATTTCTTAACAATGCTTTTTTAGCTAACTTTAATGCTACATCAGATGTTCCTCCAATACCTATGCCTATAACTATTGGAGGGCATGGCTTTCCCCCAGCATTTGCAACAGTTTCAAGGACAAATTTCTTTATTCCTTTAATTCCCTCTGAAGGAGTAAGCATCTTTAAAGCACTCATATTTTCGCTACCAGCACCTTTTGGGAAAACAGTTATTTCTATCTCTCTATCCAAGTTTTTATCAAATTCAATATTTATAAATGGAGCATTTAAACCAACATTAGTGCCAAAATTTTCTCTCGTCAATGGATGAACTACATTAGGTCTTAATGGAATTTCGTTTGTTGCTCTTTTTACACCTTCTTTAATTTCTTCGATAATTTTTATAATTTCTGATGAATTTATGTTTTTTCCAATTTTTAAAAATATTATTGGGACTCCAGTATCTTGACATAGTGGAATCTCTTTTTCCTCTGCAATTTTGTTATTTTCTATGATTGCTTTTAAAATGTTTTTTGATATCCCTTCCTCTTTATTATAGGCATCTTCAATTGCTTTTTTAACATCATCTGGAAGGTAGATAACTGCCTCCTTAAACAATTCAACAACAATATCAGAGATTTTCATTCTTTCACCTAATTTTGAGTTTTTTTATTTTTGTTTATAAAATATTAAATTCTCTTCAATAACTCTTTTGGATAATGTAATAAAGTATTTTCCAATTCTTTATTTGTTAATCCTGCTCCTAAACCAACCTTTTTTGCAAATTCTATATCTATTAAATCATCTGGTGAATGTGCATCAGTATTTATTAAAGTTTTTAATTCAAACTCTCTGGCAATATTGGCAACAAAACCATTTGTTATATTATGCCCTCTTCTTGAAGTAATTTCAACAAATACATCATTTTCTTTCAAATTTTCAGCAGTTTCTTTATCAATAAATCCTGGATGAGCTAAGATATCAACATCTTCAGATATTGATGCATAATAATTAGTTTTTTCTTCAACTGGCTCAACAACTGTCTCTCCATGAACAACAACAATCTCAGCCCCCAAATCTTTAGATTTTTTTGCCAACTTTGGAATAGATTTTGGTGGGATGTGTGTTAGCTCAACTCCAACAATAACAATAATATCCCAGTATTTTTTTAATTCTTCTTTTGCAAGGATTGTTTTTTCAATTAACTCCTTATAATTACTCGCATCTGCGTGGTCAGTTATTGCTATTGCCTTATGCTTTAAAACCATAGCCCTCCTAACTAATTCAGAAGGTATTAACTCTCCATCGCTAAATACCGTATGCGTATGAAAATCATATCTCACCTTATCACCAATTGTTTGATACAGATTTAGATAAAGTTAGATAAAGTTAAATATCTTTATTAAGATTTTTCAACATAATCTGGCTTAATTATATTAATATTTTTTAATTGATAATTAGTCCTAATGGTGAGTTTTATTATGAACAGTGAAAAAATAGAGAAACTAAAATCAATATTAAAAGAACTTGGTATAAATACTGCAAGAGAATTAGAGGAAAATGTTGATTTACAGTATTTGTATTTAAAAAATCTCCAAAAAAATCTTAAAGATGATGAATTATTTATTAAATTGGTTATTCTCAATGCATTGGTTAGTTATCAACTATCGTCAACGGGAGAACTCTGGTGGAAAGAATTTTCAAATTATTGGTCAGATAAAGAGATTAAAGATGATGATATTTTTAAAGAATACAAAGATTTTTTATTAAATTGTAAAAGTAATAGAAGACTTTTAAATATAAAAATAAAAAGAATTGATAAGATAAAACCCTTTTTAGAAAATCTAAATATTGAAGATATTAAAGAATATTACAAAAATATGAATATATTTAGAAATCATATAGCAAATCAATTAAAAACAAAAAAAGAATCTAAGACAGTAGTATTTACAGTTAAAATGTTTGGATATGCTTCGAGAATATCGTTTAATAACTTCATCCCATACCCTATGGAAATAGAGATACCAAAAGATAGTAGAATTGAAAAATATACAAAAAAATTCACTAACGAAGATCCTATAAAATTTTGGAAAAAAATTGGTAAGGAAACTAACATTCCTCCACTACATATAGATTCTATTCTTTGGCCTGTCCTCGGAAAATCTTATGAAGTTAGAGAAAGATTAAAAAAATACTGTAAAAAATCAGATTTAATTTTTAAGTTAGTGGATTTATAAGATTAGTTACTCAACTCTTAAATGTTTTGTTTTACTGTCATCTGGAATGTATCTTAAAATTTTATTTGGCCTTAAACCATACAATAAAGCCCTATCTGTGTAATTTAAAATAATATTCATCAAATCATTTGCTTTTATATATAAACTTCCCTTTGCACAGGCTCTTTCATTAAATTCCTTAACATCATCTCTCCTAACATTCTTTCCAACTATTGCTATTGGAACACTCTCCCCAGAGTGGATTAAGTTCCCAACAGAAGGAGTAGAGTGATCTCCAGTAATAATAATTAAATCGTCCTCTAAACTCAATAATGGCTCTAAACATGCGTCAATTTTCTCAATAACTTCCTTTTTAAATTCTGGATTTTTTGTGTGGGCAGCTTCATCTATCTCCTTAGTATGGATGTGAATGAAATCATAATCTAAATCAACAGCCATCTCAACTGCCTTTTTAAAATCTCCACATTTAATATAATCCATTCCTAAAAACTTAGCCAAACCTCTAAAAACTGAACTATTTGCAATAACAATCCCTCTCATTCCCCACCTTTCACTAAATTCCTCTACTTTTTTATATTTCCCAGCCCATTTTGTTAATAGCATGTTTGCCTTTTGTTTTCCAATTTTTGCCCTTTTTCTATTTATATCATGGTTATCCAATTCTTTAAAACACTTTATTAAGTATTCATTTAACGCCTCTGCTGTAGATTTTGCTTTATTATACTCTATTTTACTATCACAAAGCTCTTTTACTGGACAGATTTTCATAACATGCCTATCTTTATAAAATGGGTCACTATCTGAAATTTTGTCAGAAATCCAACCATTTTCTTCTCTAACTATTAAAATGCAATGAGTATCATAAGAATATTTTAACTCAAACCCATAACCATTGACATAGTTTGGCAAACTATCTATAAGTTTTTCTATTTCCTCTTTTGTTATGTTTTTTGTTCTCCTGTCTTTTACGAGCAATTCTCCATTGTGTTTTTCAACAAAGCCAAAAGTAGCTCTTAAATAAATCTCATTTTCTTTAACCTCTATATCTTCACCAACAGCCTCAATTAATCCCCTTCCAGGAAATTCTTTTAAACTGTATCCCCAGAGTAAAAAATGAGCTACTTCTGTCCCTAATGGAACTCCCTCCTTATAAGGGACAATTAATCCAGTAGAGCCTCTTTTTGCTAACTCATCTAAATTTGGAGTATTTGCCGCCTCCAAAGGAGTTTTATAATCTAAAATTTTTGAGGGTCTATCTCCTAAACCATCCAATAAAACTATTATTGCTCTCATAATATCACTTTATTTTAAATAAACTCTTTAACGATTTCAATATATCTAAAATCTCCTTTATAACATCTCTTAATAATCTCAACAGAAACAGGATATATAAACTCATCTAAAAATTTTCTAACTTTTTCTTCTTCAAATATAACTTTTCCTTCTTTATCCCTGTAATTTCCACTAAATACACATGAAAATTGCCTCTTTCCCTGTTCCCAATCTACACCAATAATTTCCTTTATTTTTTTGTTTTCTTTAACATATTTTATTGGAAGTTTTAATTCTACATTGAAATCTTTACATATTTTTTCATACACTTTTAAAACCATCTCTATTTGATCAATTTTAAAATCACCGTTATGATAAACTCTTTCTCCTCCTATTATTATTCTCCCTAACTGCTTTGATAATGGTATTCTCAAAATTCTTAAATATGCGTGACAACCTATACATGGAGTATAGAAACCAAATTTTTTAATGATTAATGAGACAAATCTTCCATTTAGTGCATTCCACAATTTTGGCTCAAACATGTAATGCAGAGGTAAAAGAATTTTATCATCATTGTAAAGATTTTTTACTCTTTTGTTTATTAATTCCCAATTTTTGTAAAATATATTTTTATCTCCATAATCTGTTCCAGTAAATGCAACCACCGGTAGTATAACATCAACTTCTTTAAATGCCTCTATTATTGCAGCAGCACTATCCTTTCCAGAAAATTCTCCAATTGCTATATCTTTCAGATTTATTCCAAACTCTTCTATAATTTTAAATGTCTCCTCTGAAAGTTCTAACTTATTAAATGAAGTTTTAAAATCAATGTAATACATTTGATTCACCTATACTCTTTTAAATATTCTTCACACATCTTTTTAGTTCTTATTATATCATCAATATTCATCAACTCAATGAGCCAGAAATCACACCCAACATCTAAAAGTTTATCTAATGTTAATTTTAAGTTTTTAAGATTTTTTGGAGCAATATGTCCAATTTTTGGAATCTCTAATTCATAAACATGGACATTATATATTCTATCTGAAAAAATCTCAATGTATTCAACTCTATTTTCATAATCAACATGTCCAATGTCAAAAGTTATTAAGCAATCTGTAAGGTCTGCTATCTCAATTAAATTATTTGGATTTGATGAAAATCCTACCCTTAAATTCTCAATGCAAATTTTTACATTTCTTTTTTTAGCATAATCAACCAATTTAGATAAGTTAGAAATTAAAACATCAATATTTGGCTCTTTTCTATTAGTTATATGAAGTGTTAAATAATCATAGTCAGAAATTTTATCAATGATATTTTTCAATATATTCAGAGCATTGTTATTTGCTTTTCCCAAATCCACGATTGGAGCGTGAAAGCCAACAATATTATCCATTTTTTTATTGTATGGGCAGAAATGTAAGCCCCAATCGATATATTCAAATTGTTCAAATTTTTTAATCTCTTTATTATTTTTAATTCTAACACATGCCCCAATCAAAAATGACCACCATCTTTATAAGATATTATGCACCTAATATATTTATAGTAATTAGAATATATAAACATATCATTAAAAAATCTAATAACAGGGTGATAATTTGATCATAATTTTTGACTTAAATGGAACAATAGCAACAGATGGAGTTATAAAAGATTCAACGAAAGAAAAAATAAAAGAATTATGTAAAAATCACCAAATTTTTATATTATCTGCTGATACATTTGGAACATTGAAAGATATAGAAAGAGAGTTAGGAGTAAAAGGAATAAAAATTGACAAAGAAAAGTTTAAAAGTGAAAAAATAGCAAAAAATGAAATTTTGAAGGAGATTAGAGAAAAATACAAAAATGAAAAAATTGTAGCCTTTGGAAATGGGGCTAATGATGAATTATTATTAAAAAATGCTGATTTAGGAATATGTGTTTTGGGGGATGAAGGGGCTTGGACTAAAACTTTACTAAATGCTGACATTGTTGTTAAAGATATTGATGACGGTTTAGATTTAATTTTAAAGGAAAAAAGATTGAAGGCTACAATGAGAGATTAAACTAAAATGAATTAAAATGGGAGAATATGTATAGCATAAAAATGAGGGCATCAAAAGATGGAAAACACATTTCTGGGGCTGAAAGAATTGTAAATAAAGAGGAAATTGAGGATGTTGCAAAAGAATTAATAAGAAGGGCATTAATGCATGAAAATGGAGTTCCTGACTTTATAAACATAAAAATTGAGGAGATTAAAGAAAATATAACCTACATTAATCACTTACCAATAAAAACAATAGAATGTAAAAATAAAGAGGAGGCAAGAGAAAAGGCAAGAGAGTTATTAAGAAATGAGGGCATTCCAGATGAATTAATAGATTATGCATTTAAGATTATTGATAAAGGAGGAATGAGAGGGGCGGCAATTTTAAATTTAAGAGGGGAGAGATTAGAGGTAGATAAAGAAAGAGGAATTAGAGTTAAAAATATAGATACGACAAAAGAACTAAAAGAGAAGATTTTAAATGAAAAATTAGGGACTGAAAGGACTGTTGATGCTATTGCAATAGCATCTAAGGTTATTCACTTAGGAGTTATAGCTGAGTTATGCACATCTGATAATAAGAGTTATACTACTGGTTATGTTGCAACTAAAAAGGGCTATTTTAGGATTACAAATTTAAAAGAAAAAGGAGAGAAAGGGGGGAGAGTATTTTTTGTTAAAAATGATGTTGATATAGAAGATTTGATATATAAATTAGAAAACAAGCCATTTATTATAAAATAATTTAAATTTAAAAATTAAAAGTTTCCTTTTTTTGCTCACAACTATAAAAGGGATTTCCTATGTTTAGAGAAAAATTGAAAAGAGAGATTGAAGTCATAAAAAACAATGGATTGTATAGATTTTTAAGAGAAAAAGGAGATAATATTTTAGATTTTTCCTCAAATGATTACCTTTGCTTATCAAAACATCCAGAGGTTATTGAAGCGGTTAAAGAAGGGCTAAAATATGGAACTGGTTCAACTGGTTCAAGATTAACATCTGGAAATATAAACCACCAAAGATTGGAAGAAAAAATAGCGGAGTTTAAAGAAACAGAGAGATCTTTGGTTTATTCATCTGGCTATGCTACAAATGTTGGAGTTATCTCTGCATTATGCAAAAAAGGAGATTTAATTTTAAGTGATAAACTTAATCATGCCTCTATCATTGATGGCTGTAGGTTAAGTAAGGCAGATGTTTTGATTTACAATCATTGTGATGTAGAACATCTATACAATTTAATTGAGGAAAATTGGAAAAAATACAACAATTTATTTATTATAACTGACGGCGTTTTTAGTATGGATGGTGATATAGCCCCACTTAAAGATTTAAAAAAGATAGCGGATGAGTTTAATGCCATTTTAATTATTGACGATGCACATGGGACAGGAGTTTTGGGAAATGGGAAAGGAAGTTTAAAACATTTTAATTTAAAACCTTCTGATAATATTATACAAATTGGGACTTTATCAAAGGCAATTGGGGGATTAGGAGGATTTGTTTGTGGAATTGAGGAAGTTATAGAGTATTTAATAAACACTTCGAGGAGTTTTATTTTTTCAACCGCTCTCCCTCCTCATGTTGTTGAAGGTTGCACTAAGGCATTTGAGATTATTGAGAGGGGAGATGTTGTTAAAAAACTTCAAAAAAACATAAAAATAGCAAATGAGATTTTTAAGAAAAATGGGTTTATTAAAAATAATAATTTAACTCCAATTTATCCATTCATTTTTAAAAAAAAGACAATGGAAATAGCAGAATATTTAATAAAAAATAACATCTTTTGTGTGGGAATTAGATATCCAACAGTTCCCAAAGGTTCAGAGAGGATAAGAGTAAGTATAAACGTTGGGCATAAAAAGGAAGATTTTGAATTGTTGTGTGAGAAGATTAAAGAGGCCTGTTGAAATCTTTTTTAGATTTTTCTTAAATAAAATAAGCATTTATTTGGTTTTCAATATCAATGATAATTGTAATTATCATTTTAGTAAGTTATTTAAATAACTGATTAAAATTTTTAATGGGTGAGATTATAATATTTGTAACAGGAACAGATACAGATGTAGGAAAAACTTATGTTTCAGCAATTTTGGCAGAGAATTTGAAAAAAATGGGAGTTAATGTTGGATATTTAAAGCCAGTTGAGACCGGAGGGAGAGAAGATACTTTAACTTTAAAAAATGTATTAAAAAATGATGATGATTTGGATTTGATGAATCCCATTAATTTAAAACTACCTTTGTCTCCAAATATTGCTTTTGATGTTGAAAATGTTTATTTAACTTTAGATGAGATAAAAAAGAAAATAAAAAATGCCTATAAAACTTTAAAAAACAAATACGATTTTTTAATTGTTGAAGGGGCAGGAGGAGTTTATGTTCCAATAAAAGAAAACTTTTTAATGAGTGATTTGATTAAGTTTTTAAATTTGGATGCAGTTGTGATTTCAAGACCTAATTTAGGGACTATAAACCATACATTATTAACTATTGAACATTTGAGGAATAAAGGAATTAATGTTAGAGGAGTTATTATTAACTGCATAACTGATTTAAATAAAGTTTTATATTATGAAAAAACATTTGAAACTATTGAAAAAGTTGGAAATATTGAGATAATTGGTATTGTCAAAAATAAAGAAGATTTTGTGATTGACTTTAAAAAAATATTATCAGGTGAATAAAATGAATATTGATAAAAATTTACTTGAAAAATGGGATAAAGAATATGTTTGGCATCCATATACACAAATGAAAGAATATAGAGAATCAAAAAATTTAATTATAGAGAGAGGGGAAGGGAATTATTTAATTGATATTTATGGAAATAAATATTTAGATGCTGTTTCATCTATATGGTGTAATCTATTTGGACACAATAGGAGGGAAATTATTGAAGCAATAAAAAATCAGGCTGATAAAATTTGTCACTCAACACTCTTAGGTTGTGGAAACGTCCCTTCTATTTTATTGGCAAAAAAATTAATAGACATTACTCCAAAGCATTTAACAAAGGTGTTTTATTCTGAAGATGGGGCAGAGGCTGTTGAGATTGCAGTTAAAATGGCTTATCAATATTATGTTTTGAGAGGAGATAAAGGAAGAACTAAATTCATTTCAGTTAAAGAGGGTTATCATGGAGACACTTTTGGAGCAATGAGTGTTGGAGGAAGCGAATTATTCCATGGGGTATTTAAACCTCTTTTGTTTAAAGGATATCATGCAAATCCTCCATACTGTTATAGATGCAAATACTACAACTTTAAAGATACTGATGAGAGAAATGAAAAAGGCTGTAATATGGAATGTTTAAATGAGATGATTAATTTAATTGAGAAGCATGCTGATGAGGTATTTTGTGTTATCCTTGAAGGAGGAGTTATGGGCTCTGCTGGAATGATACCATTCCCAGATGGATATATTGAGGAAGTAGCAAAGGCATGTAAAGAGAATGATATAATCTTTATTCTTGATGAAGTAGCGACAGGATTTGGAAGAACTGGAAAGATGTTCTTTTGTGATAATGAGAAATTAAAAAAATTAGAAAAGTCAGATATTCTCTGCTTAGGTAAAGGTATAACTGGAGGATATTTGCCATTAGCGGCAACTCTAACAACTGATGAAATATACAATCAATTCTTAGGAGAGTTTGGAGAGAGCAAACAACTATATCATGGACATACATATACTGGAAATCAACTTCTATGCTCTGCGGCATTGGCAACCTTAGAAATTTTTGAAAAAGAGAATGTAATAGAAAAAATTCAACCAAAAATAGATCTTTTGCATAGAGAATTAAGAAAATTAAAAGAACTTGAACACGTTGGAGATATTAGAGGAAGAGGTTTTATGGTAGGTATAGAGCTTGTAAAGAACAAAGAAACAAAAGAGCCATATCCTTATGGTTATAAGGCAGGATATAGAGTTGCTGAAAAACTTCTTGAAAAAGGAGTGTATATGAGACCAATAGGAAATGTTATTATCATATGTCCTCCTCTGTCAATTACTGAAGAAGAGATTAAATATTTATGCAACGCTTTATACGAGGCAATAAAAGAGGCTGATTTATAAGTTTATTTATTTTTACCCTCATTAAGTATCTTTCTTAAATTAATTGATAATATAGAACAAATTCTATTTAATTGTTCTTCAGAAATTTCAACTTTTTTCTTTAATATTTTTGAAATATCAATCTCTACATAATCCTCTCCAACATCTCTTGGGTGTATTGGAGATATTTCATTAAATACAGAAAAAACAGGACAAAAATCGTGACAGTATAGGCAATATACACATTTTTCATAATTAATTTTTGGAATCTTGTCCTTTACATAATTTTCAGTTATTTTGATAGTCTCAATAGGTATCATCTCAATTGCCTTAGTTGGACAAACATTTGCACATCCTTCACAACCTATACAGAGATCTTCAATTACTGTTCTTGGAATCTTAATCTTTCCAGATAATATAGCCTCTCTAATTTCTAAACTTGTATATCTTCCTGAACCAAAAATAATTCTTTCTAAGTTTTCATATATCCCAGTTAAAAATATTTTAGCAAAATTTTTAATCTCTTCCAAGGTAATCACCAAATTTTTAAAATTTATTCTAATCTCTTATTGGCTCTTTAACTTTCCACTTTCTGTGGAGATATATAGCTCTTGTAGGACAAATGTTGTAACAGGCTCCACAGTATTCACAAATATCTGTATCAATAACTCCATAATCTATGCAGTTGTTTGGACAGACTTTATTACATAAGCCGCATTTTATACAGAAATCCATATCAGTTCTAATAAATGAATTTTCTCTATCAACTATTTTCTTATAACCTGTTGTATTTGGAATTACATCTCTTGGACAATGAATAGCACAAGTTTCACACAATATACAGTCATCAGTAAATAAAACCACTTTATTACTCCTATCTATAATTATGGCATCTTTTGGACACACATTTGAGCAAGTTCCACAGAGTATGCAGTTTTCATCTTTAATACTCTTGAATTCAACAGTTGTTATTGATATTGCCTCCTCTTTACAGTTATTTATACATATACCACACAAAGAGCATCCTCCAACAATTATATCGTTTTTTAACCTTCTAACATCGTTAGGGCAGATTTCTACACATTTAAAACATTTCCAACACACATCTGGGCTATAAAATAAGTTTCCATTCTCAAATCTCAAAGATCCACTTGGACAATTCAGAGAGCACAATCCACAGTTTATACAGTAACTTGTAGGTTGAATCTTTTTATCTTCCTTAACTTTAACAACTTTAAAGTTTTCAACTTTTAAAGCATCATTTGGGCAGATTTCTACACATTTAAAGCAAAGAATACATTTATCATAATCTACTACTCCATTTTTAATAGCGTCTTTTGGACAATTCTCCCCACAGAGATTACAGGAAGTACATCCATTTATAGAATCAGGAATTATTGTTTCTCTTGGACATAGATAGGAGCATCTTAAACATCCAACGCACTTATCTCTATCAATTTTAATAGATTTTCTCTCTTTCTTCTCAATAATAATATTTTTTTGTGGTTTTGAAGATTCTACAAGTTTAACTTTTGTGAGAGTTTCTAATACTTTTAAATAACTTTCTGATAATTTTTCTCTTTTAGTTTGTATTAATTCATAAGAACTTACTCTCGCATTATAAGGACATACTTCAACGCAAACTCCACACATCGAACAAATTCCCATTGGAAACTTTTTCCCATCTTTTTCTACAATTTTTATTATATTTATAGGACAGACATTTGCACAAATTCCACAACCGTTACATCTTCTCCTATCAACATAAAGTCCTCCAAACTTGTTTCTTTTAATTGCCTTATTTGGGCAATTTCTCTCACACTCTCCACAGGTTAAACAGGAAAAACTCTTATTATTTAACAAAAATATCGCATCGGTAGGACATGCTTCAATGCATTTTGATGTTTTACTATAAAATGGGTAGGTTTTACACTCTTCATTTACTCTACATCTGTCCAATATTGTTATGATCATAACATATCACCAAAAAATAATTAAGATTTTAGGACATCTTTCCTCCAAATACTCTATTGCCCAAAATTATTCCAATTACAGAAGAGACAAATGTCAAAGATAATGGTAAATTGTAGTAAGGAAATGCCTTTAAAAAATAGGCAATAACTATGGATAATACAAGATATCCAAAAATATTTTTTATTTTCATTCTATACTTTGCCCCAATAAATACTCCAATAATAAAGGCAAGAATTGAGGGATAATATAAAGAGATATCTAACATTTTCCTTCACCACATTAACATTATTTGTTTAAAATTTCTTCTGACTTTTCAATTCTCTCAATAATAACTTTTTCACAAGATAGTAAAAAGGCAGCAGTAGATAATCCTGCTAAAACTTTTAATCCAACGGCAATATTTAGATATGGTATTATTCCAGCAGTAACTATTTCTTTTGGTGCTGGGAATATTGGAATATTATCAAAACTTGTAAAGATAAACAGATAATAGCCACCAATAAACATTCCTACGACTCCCAACAACAGATATGTTAAAGCCCCTATTGCCTCTAACTTTTCTAAGTATTTGTGATCAAACCACAATGGACTTTTAGAACCAAATGCTACAACTGACAATATCAAAGCAGATGCTATTAATGCTCCTCCTTGAAAACCTCCCCCAGGAGTTATGTGTCCTCCTAATATTGTTACAATTCCCAAGGCAACCATAAAAACACTTGCAGGAAATGCTAAAAATTTAATTATTGGTGTATATTCTCCCCATCCTTTTAAAGTTATATAATCATCAGTTTCCGGAGCCTTAAAAAGTTCTTTTAAGTATGTATTATCATATAAAGATTTTCCAAATACTACCCAAGAAACCATAACTGCAACAACTAAAACTAAACATTCTCCAAAAGTATCATACGCCCTCCATCCAAATATAACTGAACAAACATAGTTTGGAATAATATAATGAGTTAAATAAACTAAATTAACTCCTGGATTTACATGCATATTAGATAAACTGTATAGTATAGACGCTCCAAACACAAAGAATGATATTCCAGCAACTAAATCTCTTTTAGAGTTCATTTTACCACCCTAATTACATAAACTCAAAGTTGGTCATATAAATGCAGAAGGCTATTGCTCCCAAAAATATGGAGAGCCAGAATAGTTGATAATTTATAGCATTTGAATTTTCCTTTTTAAACCTAAAAATTAAAGGAGATACAGATAGAGAGAAAGCTAAGGTGGCTAAACCAAATAAAGTCATTAATGTTTTTCCATATATTCTACCAATAATTATAGAGCCAAATATAAACAATAAGTATAATGTGTATTCTCCAGCAAACACTGCTCCAACAGTAATTCCATCGCCATGTGAATCTTTATCTAACTCTTTTTGAAATTTGTCATAGTCCATAAAATCACCTAACTTATTTTAAACAATAAGAAACTCCCAATTCATTTGCATAGTTAAAAAGATACTTTGTTACGATCTCTGGATAAATTCCAAGGATTATACACAATGATGTTAATATAAATAAACTAAATATTGCAAGTTTAGGAACTCCCTTACTTTGATATTCTTTTATAGTCTCTTCATCAACTGGCTTTAAATATATCAAATAGAATGCCTTCATCATAGAAACAAAAGTTCCAATACTAACAATTATCATTATTATAGCTATTTCTGGCATATTTACTTGCATTGCCGCCTGAGCAAGCATCCATTTACTCTGAAACCCATTAAATGGTGGAACTCCTGAAATGGCAAGTTTAGCACACAAAACCATAAACGCAACAGAAGGTATTATTGGTAATAACCCCCCCAACTTGTGTAAATCACTACCTTTTTTATGGCTTACAATATACGCCCCCAAAAACAAGGCACTTTTATAAATAACGTGGTTTATTGCGTGAAAAATTCCAGCAACTATTCCCAAAGGCGTTCCTAATGCCAATCCTGTGGCAACATATCCCGCCTGACTTATAGCGTGATAAGATAAAAGTTTTTTATAATCACTCTGTAATAGAGCCATTACTACTCCAAACACCATTGCTAAAATTCCCAATGCCAATAAAACTGCATGAGTTCCTGAAAAATAAGGCAATCCATTGAATAGTTTTAAAATAATCAGCATAAATCCAACTAATATAAATTTTGAATATGTTTGCAGTATTGCAGAAATAAATCCCTTTGCCTTTGCATATATGTCTGCTTTAACATTGTGGAATGGAGGAAGTCCAGAACCATAAGCTAAACCTACTACTAATAGTAACAAACCTCCATATATCATAGGATTGTCAGACAAAATATATTTTTTCATATCTGTTATGTTTAAAGTTCCCGTAGATGCCAATAAAAAGGCAATTCCTAACAGCATTAACGAAGCGGCAATATTCCCCATTATAAGATATCTTAATCCAGATTTATATGCCTCTTCAGTTCCAGATAAGAATAATAATCCTACTTGAACAATTGATATTATTTCAAAAAATACATAGAAGTTAAATAGATCATCAGCTAAAACCATTGCCGCAACGCTTGCAAATCCCATTAAAGAGAGAGTTACAAACATATTATTTTTTAATTTTTCTCCCATTCCTGTAATTAAAACAAGAGAAACAATTATTGCTAAAACTACAAGAACAACCTGCTTTAATGGATTGTAGTAATAGGCAATCCCTGAAACCCATCCATCAAGAACTCCATAGCCTCCAAAGTAGTAATATCCATACTGCCCAATAAATGGAAGAATAATTAAAATAATTGCTATTAAAAATGTTAGATATTTAACTATCTTTTCCTTTCCATGCAGTAAATTCATTATTATTGCCATAATGAGTGGAAATATAATTATCATTGGAAGATAATTCATTCTCTCCCCTCAAAAAATTATATTAATCTTCTTTCAATATTACAGAACTTTTTAGTGTTTTATACTTTTTATATAAAATTATAGAAACTCCAAGCATTACTGCAAGCATAGATGCTTCAATAACTATGTTGGTTAAAACCAATGCCTGAGTTAAAGGATATGCAGATTTATTAGCAAAAACCTCTACTGGAACATTTGGAAGTTTTATAGGAATTGTTCCTCCATTGTATCCAATGGTTATTAAAACTAAATTTATTCCACTTCCCATAATTTCTAAGGCTATTATTTTTTTCAAAATATTATCAACAAAAAATACTCCATACAACCCTATAATTACTAAAATTCCTGATGCTATAAAGGAAACAATCTGAAAATCCATTTCCTTCACCAGAAATTTATCATTATCATTAATGACAGATTACAACTAAAAGTATATAAATATTGCGTTGGAAAATTTTATATTGGCAAACAGTAACTTTTTAAATAATTACTATGGGCTCGTGGTCTAGATGGCTATGATGCCGCCCTCACAAGGCGGTGGTCGCGGGTTCAAATCCCGCCGAGCCCACCAATCTTTATAACTATACTTTGATTTTTCTTTATTTTAATATGATTTTAATTATTTTAACTTTTTTATTTTAATTATAGATGGTGTATATTATGAAACTTAGGATGAAACCGGAGGATTTTATCGTTGAAGAAATTATCGATTTTAATAAGATATCAGGAAAAAAATGTTATTTATATAAATTAACAAAGAGAAACATTGAAAGTTTAAAAGCATCTTCATACATTTCTAAGAAATTTAGAATTCCCTTAAAAGATATTGGATACTGTGGATTGAAAGATAAGCATGCATTAACTACTCAATATATCTCTATCCCAAAAAAATATGGAAAATTACATTTAGATGAGATAAATTTAAAATTAGACCTCGTAGGGGAGTCAAAATTTTTATTATTAGGGGATTTAGAAGGAAATAAATTTACTATAACTGTTAGAGGATTAAAAAAAGATGATATTCCAAAAATTAAAAAAAATTTGAAATATTTACATTATGGAGCACCAAATTATTTTGATAGTCAGAGATTTGGAAGCGTTTTTGATAGAAAATTTATTGCAAAGGAAATTATAAAAGGAAATTATGAAGAGGCAGTAAAAATAATATTAACAAAGTATAAAAAGTCTGAAAAAAAGATAATAAAAGATTTAAAAAGATTTATAAATAAAAATTGGGGAGATTGGGAAAAAGTTTGGAACTACATTAAAGAAAATAATATAAAGGCAAGATTATATGTAAATATGGTTAAAGAATTAAAAAAGAGTAATGATTACAAAAAAGCATTGAGTTATGTTGATGATAGATTAAAAAAGATATTTGTAGCGGCATATCAGAGTTATCTATGGAATGAATGCGTAAAAGAACTTTTAATAAGTTATATTCCCAAAGAAGATAGAATTTATTACGAATATGAGGCAGGAACTTTAATGTTTTATAAGAAAATAGATAATGAGATTTTTGAAACGCTAAAAGATAAAAAATTTCCAACAATAGCCCCTGATATAGAATATAATGAACAACATAAAGAAATTATAGATAAAATTTTAAAAAGGGAAGTTTTATCAATGGAAGATTTAAACAATATAGGAGATTTCGGTAGATTTATATACACTGAGAGGAAAATTTTATCAATACCTAAAAACTTAAATATTGGTGAATTTGAAGAGGATGAATTAAATAAAGGTAAATACAAAATAACTTTAAGTTATGAATTGGAAAAAGGTAGTTATGCAACAATTATAATAAAAAGAGCATTCTTAGGAGTTAAAACTAAAAAAAGATTCAGATAAAATATATTATTAAAATTTTAAATTAAATTTAAGGTTTTAAATTAAAGGTGGTTGTTTTGAAACATATAAGAATATTTAATGGAGTTAATGAATGCGATATTTACCTAATTGGAACTGCTCACGTCTCTAAAGATAGCGTTAAAGAGGTTGAAGAAGTTATTACAAATTTAAATCCTGATGGTGTTGCAGTAGAACTTGATTATAAAAGATTTTTATCCTTAATTTCAGAGGAGAATAAAAAAATAGATGTTAAAAAGGTATTAAAGGAGGGAAACTTTATAAAATTCTTTATTTATTTAATTTTGGCTAATTCACAAAAAAAGATTGGAGAGAGTTTTGGTATAAATCCTGGAAGCGAAATGAAAAAATCCATAGAAATAGCACAAAAAAATGGAATTCCTATATATTTAATTGATAGAGAGATAGATATAACATTATCAAGATTATTAGACAAAATGTCTTTTAGAGAAAAAATAAAAGTTTTGTGGAATTTATTAAACACTGAAGGGGAAAATTTGGAACTTAATGAAAATTTACTAAATGAGATGGTTAAAAATCCTGAAAAATTTACAAAGATGTTAAAAGATATTTCTCCAACTATATATGAGGTTTTAGTAGATGAGAGAGATAAATATATGGCTAAGGAGTTATTTGAACTTAGTAAGGGTAAAAATTCAATCGTTGCCGTAATTGGGGCTGGGCATGTTGAAGGAGTTATAAGATATTTAAAACAACTTGAAAATGGAGAAGACATTGATATATATGAATTAACAAAAGTAAAGAGAAAAAATAAAAGATTTACAAAGATTTTAACTTATGGAATTTCATTTACTATATTTTTAATATTTTTATATGCTATATACTATGCATTTAATAATCCAGAGTTGTTAAAGATGATAACATTTCAATGGGTATTATTTACTGGTGGATTGTCTGCTTTAGGTGTTCTTTTAGCGAGAGGTAAGTTAATAACCGCATTGATAGCATTTCTTTCAGCACCTATAACTACTCTAATCCCACTACCCTTAGCGGCTGTTGGAACTATTGCTGGACTTGTAGAGTTAAAGTATAGAGAAATAACTGATAAGGATATAGTTGGCTTACTAAATGCTGAATCAATTAAAGAACTTTTTAACAACAATTTATTTAAAGTTTTGTTAGTGGCCACTCTCTCTAATATAGGAGCATCTATTGGTGTTTTCTACTGCTTGGGTAAGTTTGTAGGATTTTTATAAAATTATAAAATAAAAAGTTTATAATAGATTAACGATAATATCTGCAACGCTAACTTTACTTACCTCTGATAAATATGTATCTGTTCCAACAACTTCCTCAACACCTGCTGAGTAAAGTTTATTTAAAGCGTCTCCAATTAATAATGGATGAACGCAGGCAGAGATTATTTTTTTAGCACCTTGCTCTTTTAATAATTTAACCGCAGTCGCCATTGTTCCTCCAGTTGAGATAATATCATCTATGATTAAAACATCTCTATTATTAACATCTAATGTTTTTGGAGCTATTTGAATCTCAGTTGGAGATAATCTCGTTTTTTCTAAGTAGTCATATTCAGCATTTAACACTTTTGATGCAGTTTTAGCAAATTCTAATGCCCCCTTGTCTGGGGCTAAAACAATTGGATTATCTAACTTATCTTTAACATACTCTGCCAATTTAGGAATAGCGTCTCCATAAACAAAAGGAATTGTAAAAAAGTCCTTTATATGTATTTCATGAGGATTTATAGTTATTAATTTGTCTGTTATGTTTGAATATATTTTTGCCAATGCTTTAATACTTACAGCCTCTCCAGGATTGAATTTTTTATCTTGCCTTGCATACGCCAAATAAGGAACTACTAATGTTATTTTTTCAACGCCTTCATCTCTCAAAGCGTCGCACAATAAAATAGTCTCTATTATCGCATCATTTTGATTTTTTTGCGTGTTTATTACTACTGCTTCATTATCATTTATCTCATCTACAATCCTAACATAAATCTCATTATCTGGGAATCTTTTATACTCTACTCTTGTTAATTTAGTATCTAAAAGATTAGATACTTTAAAAGCTAAATTTTGCGACTGACTTCCTGAAACTACTATCACACTATCACCTTATTTCTTATGAAGATAATTTTATCTTATTTCTAAACTCTAAACCTACTCTATCACCAATATTTAAATCCATTTCTGTAAATGACTTGATTAAGTAATTTTTATATTTAATGAACACCTTTTTATACTTTCCATAGTCAATAACATTTATAACTATTCCATCATTTCCATTTTTTATAATTACATCTTCAGGAGATATTGCCTCATTATCTATTACATTAAATCCTAAGAACTCTGCTACTTTTCTATTATTAGGTTTTTTTAATATATCCTTATCTCCAAAGGCTATAAGTTCTCCGTCCATAAATATGCCTACTTTTTCTCCCAATGTTCTTGCCTCTGCTAAATCGTGAGTTATATGCAAAACAGGAATATCTTTTATTTTTTTTAGTTCTGATATTATGCTTTCTTTGATTCTAATATCTAATGCAGAAGTTGGCTCATCTAAGAGTAAAATAGATGGATTTAATACTAACGCCCTCGCTAAAGATACTCTTTGTTGCTCTCCTCCACTCAATGTTTTAATATCTCTGTCTAATAGATGAGATATATTTAAAAATTCTGCAATTTCTTTAACTTTTCTATCAATCTCTAACTTATCAACTTTCCTTATTATTAAACCGTAGGCAATGTTTTTATATACATTTTTATTTGGAAATAATGCATAATTTTGTGGAACATATCCAACATTTCTTTTTTCTGGAGGTAGGTTTGTTATATCCCTACTATTTAATATAATTTTCCCAGAGTTTACCTTTAGAATCCCTGCAATGCATTTTATAAGAACTGACTTTCCCGCACCACTTGGTCCTAAAATTACGCAGTATTCATTACTTATTTCAAAAGAAACATTTTTCAATTTAAAATCTTTCCAAATCTTTGATAGATTACAAACTTTAAGCATCTTTATCCCTATTAACTTTAACTTTTTATTTTATCCAGTATTTTTTATTCTCTGTTTTCTTAGCATTCTAAGTATTGCAAACAAAATAATGCTAACTATAATCATTGCTACAGATATTGGTTTCGATGCATTTAAACCAAAACTCATAAATCTCTCCAATATTAAAACTGGAACTGTTTTTGGATAGTATGCAATTATTAATAATGCTCCAACTTCACTAATTCCTCTTGCAAAACTTAAAATTACTCCAGAAATAATATTATTTTTTATTAATGGTAGGGAAATTTCAAAAAATGTCCTTATCTTTGAAGCCCCCAAAGTTCTTGATACATATTCAATTTCTTCATCTACATTTAAAAACCCATCTCTTATACTATTAACCATAAAAGGAATCCCTACGAATAGATAAACAATAACTATTCCAAAAAAGTTATCAACAACATAATTTTCAATAAACTTTATTACATTAACTCCATAGATAAAAGATAATATTAAAATCCCAATAACGCTATGAGGAATTGCCATTGGCAAATCAAAAACAGCCTCAACAAAATTTTTAAATTTAAAATCGTATCTTGCCAAAATATATCCAGTAGGAATTCCAAAGATTAAGGCTATTAATGTAGATACAGTCCCAGCTAACAATGTCGTTTTAAATGCATCTATAACTTCATTATCTAACAACACTCTTAAATCTCCTGGATTTATTAACATATAGACAATTGGCAAAAATATGAACAGAAATATTATTATTAAAAATATTGACATTAAAATGTCGAATTTTTCCATACTCATCCCCAGTGGTAATTAAACTACTTAACTATATAAAATTTATGTTAATTTATATTAATGAACATAAGGTGAAGAGTATGATAACAGTAGGCATAGATCACGGAACATCTGGAATTACAACATGTATAAAAAATAATCACAAAAAAATAATATTCAAATTAAAAAGGAGTGAATTAAAAGAAAAATCTTATTTAGATGAGTTAAAAAAACATGTTTCTTTGGAGGATATTGATTTAATTGCTTTGACTTACTCAATGGGAGATGGTATAAACAAAATTCTACCAATAGAAAAAGTCAAAAACAGAGGAGTTTTAAGCATAGAAGGGGCTGGAGAAAAGGTTGGAGGAGGAACAAAAGTTTATGATGAAATTAAAGAATCAAATATTCCAACAGTAGTTATTCCAGGGCTACATAGAGGAATAGAGTGCTTAGATAGGAGATTTAGAGCGTTATATTCCCACATCGCCTCTCCAGAGAAAGTTTCAATTTCTTATTATGCTCACAAATTATTTGGATTTAAAGATTTTGTTTTATCAGACATTTCATCAAATACTGTAACTTTGCTAATAAAAAATGGCAAAATTTTTGGAGGGTTTGATGCCTGTGTAGGGGCATTAGGTATTTTACACGGCCCTATTGATTTAGAGATGATTAGAGATATAGATAGTAAAAAAATAACGGCAAATGAGGCTTTTTCTAAGGCAGGAGTTGTTAAAATAGCAAAACTTTACAAAGGTGTAGAAAATACAAAAGAAGAAATTATTAAAAATTACCTTACTGATGAAAATTGTAGGTTGGCTATTGACAGTTTAATTTTAAGTGTTTCTATGGAAATTAACAGTTTATTACCTTTGTTAGATAAAAACAAAAGGAGAGTTGTTTTAGCAGGATCTATTGGAACTCTCAAAGAGCCTATAAACATTCCAAAAAGAATTAAAGAATTTGTTGAATATAAAATATATGTTTTATATGGAGAGAGTGGAGCAATTGGAGGGGCGTTAATAGCAGAAGATATTTTAAAAGGGAAGAGAGATATTTTAGGTATTGAAGTGGAGTTTTAAAGTGATAACTATGTATGCGATAGGTTTAGGAAAAGAAAATAAAGAAGAAATTTTAAAAGCATACAATAAATTAAAAGAAGAGGGAATTGATGTTGTATTAATTGATAATGCAAAAGAATTGGTTGATAAATTATTATCAAAAGAATTGAAAGGGGCTATTAGAGGTTCTTTATCTTCATCAAAAGTTATTCCATATTTAAGAGAAAAAATAGGGAAATTTTATAGAGCATCTATTTTAAAAAACCCTTTCACAAACAATATTTTTTTACTTTCACCAGTTGGCATTGATGATATATCTGAAAATAAAGATGAAAGAATAAAAGACAAAATAAAAATTATTAATTATTCAATTAAATTTTTAAAATCCTATAATATTGAGCCAAAAGTTGCTTTACTCTCTGGTGGAAGATTAAATGATTTAGGTAGAAATAAAATAGTAGATGAGACAATATACGAAGCTGAAAAGATCTTAGAGTATTTTAAAGGTAAGTTTAATATAATACATAAAGGTATATTAATAGAAGAATATTTAAAGGATGATTGCAATATTATTATAGGTATTGATGGAATTTCTGGAAATCTTATTTTTAGATGCTTAGGATTAATTTGCAAAGTTCATGGGTATGGGGCAGTTATTTTATCAGATAAAAATATAAACTTTATAGATACGAGTAGAAACGCTAATTGGGAGAGATATTACAATGCTGTCAAATTTTTAGCAGGTGAAAGTTTTGATTTATTCAAAAAATAGCTCAATTAATGTAAAAAATAACTATAAATTAACCAAAAAATTAAAGAGTATTGGTAAAAGGGTAGTTTTAGATTTTTATAAATTTTTGGAAAAGTCAAAGATTTTAAAAATTTACGAGAAAATATTAGAGGAATCTATTGATAAAGATAATTTACCAAAACACATAGCCATAATTATGGATGGTAATAGAAGAACTGCTGAAATTTATGGGAAGGATAAATATTATGGGCACTACTTAGGGGCTGAGAAAGTTAGAGAGGTTTTAAAATGGGCGAGAGAATTGGGGATTAAAGTAGTTACATTATATGCTTTTTCAACTGAAAATTTTAATAGACCTAAGGAAGAAGTTAATAAACTTATGGAACTCTTTGAAAAAAAGTTTTATGAAATTGCTGATGACAAAGAAATACATAAATATAAAGTTAGAGTTAGAGCAATTGGTAGAATTCACTTATTACCTGAAAATGTTCAAAAAGCCATAAAATATGCTGAAAATAAAACGAAAAACTATAACAATTTTTTTGTAAATATCGCCATTGCCTATGGAGGACAACAGGAAATAATTGACGCAGTTAAAAAGATAGCATGGAAAGTTAAAATTGGAGAAATTGATCCAGAAGATATTGACAAAGAATTAATAGATAAACATCTATATACTTCTGATTTACAATATCCAAACCCAGATTTAATTATTAGAACTTCTGGAGAAGAGAGAATTAGCAATTTTTTAATTTGGCAGAGTTCCTATTCAGAGTTATATTTTTGCGATATATACTGGCCATTATTTAGAAAAATTGATTTTTTAAGGGCTATAAGAGAATATCAAAGGAGACATAGGAGGTTTGGTAAATGAAAACTATAAAAATATTCTTCCTTTTTCTTATTTTTGTTGTATTATTCTGTGGATGTTTTGAAAACCCTGAAATACATAAAAACTATTCTATTATAAATAAATCAAATATAGAAAATTCATCTTGTTATGATTATAATAATACCGTTTATTTTAATAATTCTAAATTACAAAATATAACTGAAAATAAAATTAAAAATAACTCAGTAAAACTTTTAAATTATGAAATAATCGCCTATGGCTCTTTTGGAGAAAAACATAGTGGATATTATTTCTATAATAAAGATAATAAAACCTTTATAGTTATAAATTTAGGAGAAATGCCCACAGCAGGATATAAAATAAACATTATAAATGTAACAAAAACATCTAATGGAATTATAGTTTATTATAATGTTACTCCTCCAAAGGATTTTGCTACGATGGTTATAACTTATCCCTATATAGAGATATGTGTAAATGGATCATACAACAATGTGAAATGTAGGAATGTTAATAAATAAGTTTAAGACTATAAAATTATAAATTTAAAATAAATGGAGTTGTGGTATTTTGAGGGTAGAGATTATATTTTTAGGTAGTGGTGGTGGTCGATGGGCTACAATTACTCAAAAAAGAGCCACAGGAGGATTTAGAATACATACTAATGAACTTAGAATGCATGTAGATCCTGGACCAGGGGCTATTGTAAGATTAAACGAACTAAAAATATCTCCTTGGAGAACTAATGTTTTATTTATCTCTCACTGTCATCCAGATCATTATACAGATGGAGAGATTATTGTTGAGGCTATAACTCAAGGAATGACAAAAAAAAGAGGAATTTTTTTAGGAAATCTCTCAGTTGTTGAAGGTTTTGGAGAGTATGAGTATGTTATATCTAAGTATCATCAGTCAAAACTTGAAAAAGTTCAGGTTTTATATCCAGGAGATGAAATAAGTTTATATGACACTAAACTTAAAGCAACTCATACTAAGCATGGAGATCCTTTTGGTATTGGTTTTAGATTATCAACAATTTTTGGAGATATTGGTTATACTTCGGATACAGAATTTATTCCAGAACTTATTGAGGATTTTGACGGAGTTAGGATTTTAATAGCGAATGTTGTTAGAAAGAAAAATGAAAGAATTAAAGGACATTTATGTTCAAACGACGTTATAGATTTAATAAATTCAATGAAGAAGAAGCCAGAATTGTTAATAATGACACATATGGGAGTTAGAATGACTAACCCCCAAATAGAGGCGGAGTATATTTCACAAAACACAGGAATTGAAGTAATTCCAGCAAAGTTAGGATTAAAAGTTGAACTTTTAAATGGCTATTATAAGTATCAGTTAATGAAATAATTTAAAAATTAAAGATTTCTATTTTTCTTTAAAATTACAAAAACTCCAACTAAAAATATGGTTATTGATGTTATTAATGTGGCTAAACTACCCCCAACGATTCCATAGAGTTTTACTAAAATTAAATTTAGAATAATATTTAAAATTATTCCAAATAAAATTATATAGAAGGATATTTTTGCATATCCTAAGCCCTGTAATGTTGTAGATATTAAGGTATAGTAACTCATAAATAATGAAGAGATTGCTAAAATTCTTAAACATAAGACACCTTCTGGATTTACAACATTAAAAAATGCCTTTAAAGGAATTTCTGGGAAAAATAAACAACCAATAACAAAAATTGATGAAAAAAGAGTATTTTGAATTATACCATTTTTTAATATCTTTAAATCTTTGGATTTTGAAATTCTTGGAAGTAAAGGGATAGAAATAGCAGAAGCAAACATAAAAATTCCTCTTGATATTAGAGAAGAGTATCCATAAATTCCACTCCAAAATCCCCCCATAATAGACATTATTATAATGTTATCAATGTCTCCAAATAACCTGTAAGATGATGAAGTTAAGGCGATAGGTATAGAGTATTTCAAAACCTTTAAATTGAAATCTGAGAAAATGTTTTTTATACTGCTTTTTACTATGTTTTTTATTTTTTGAAGTTTTAATTTAAGTTCTAATTTTACTTCTTTGTTTGATTTATTACTTTCTTTATATAATATCCTATAAATCAAATAAACTCCAAAAATCCCAGATATTAAGTAAGAGAGAGATATAGACAATAATGAGCCAAAAATTTTAAAATATAATGTTAAAACAAATACTAAAATAACCTTTACAGTGTATTCAACTATCCATGTAGTTGATAGATGTTTAATTTTTAATAATCCTTGTAGTATTCCTCTTGAAAAGGCTATTAAAGTTGATGTTATTATACATAAACCAATCGCAAAATATAGTGAGTTATTTATAGATAAATAGTATCCTCCCAATATGTATTTTATGTAGGGAGTTATTAAAAAGCCAATAATAGAAAGTAAAACCATAGATAACAGTATTGGAATGTATTTATTAATATTTACATCTTTTTCCTCTGCTAAGAATTTTGCTATTGCAGGAGGAATTCCAGAAGAGAAAAAAATAGTTAAAGTGTCAGCAATTGGCATTAACCCTTTCAAAATTCCAAACGCCTCTGTTCCTAATAAAATTGCAGTTATAAAATAAAATAAATAAGCCATACCTTTTGAATACAAATTTGCCAATAATATGTAAATGCTATCCTTTGCCAAACTCATAAGAATCAACTTTTTTAATTTTTGTTATTTTTTATTGGTTTTTATTTTTTATAGCATTATATTTAAACATTGAACAACAACCTACAAATAAAACAAATAAATATATAAAGATATTAAAAAATTATTGGTGAAATTTATGGGTAGAAAAGACAAAAGATGGTTATTACAAAGAAAGAGAGATTTTTACTACAAATTGGCTAAAAAACTTAAATATCGTTCAAGAGCCTCATTCAAACTTATGCAGTTAAGCGAAAAGTTTAATATTATCAAGCCTGGAAAGATAGTTTTAGATTTAGGATGTGCTCCTGGTGGCTGGATGCAAGTTGCAAGAGAAATCGTTGGAGATAAAGGTTTTGTTATTGGTATAGATTTACAACCAGTTAAGCCATTTGAATATGACAATGTAGTAGCAATAAGAGGAGATTTTACTTTGGAAGAAAATCTAAACAAAATTAGGGAATTAATTCCAAACGAAGAGAAAAAGGTAGATGTAGTTATATGTGATGCTTCTCCAAACATAAGTGGTTATTGGGATGTAGATCACGCTCGTTCAATAGATTTGGTAACAACTGCTTTACAGATAGCAACTGAAATGCTTAAAGAGAGAGGAAATTTTGTTGCCAAAGTATTCTATGGAGATATGGTAAATGATTATGTTAATTTGGTTAAAAAATACTTTGAAAAAGTTTATATTACAAAGCCACAGGCATCAAGAAAGGAAAGTGCTGAAGTTTATGTTATAGGTAAGAGATACACTGGAAAAAAATGGGAGGAGAAAGATAGAATAAAAAGAATGGAAAAATTAAGTGAAGAGGATAATGAATTGTTAATTAAAAAAATTAAAGAAATGAAAAAATTAAAATCTAATAGTTAAATGTATATTAAATTACTTCAATTTTTCATCTCTTAAATCTATTGTTTGATGCATTTCTGGGCCAGTAGAAATTATAGTAACTGGAACTCCAGTAACTTCTTCAATCTTGTTTATAAACTTTTTTGCCTTATCACTCAATTTATTATAATCTGTTACTCCATAACACTCCTTATCATATTTATCCAATCCAGTTAAAGCAATCTGTGTCGCTCCATTCAACCTACAAGCTTTTCTTGCTAATTCAAAATCAAAATAACCTACTCTTCTCCTTCTTCCAGTAACTGTCCCATACTCTACTATTCCCAATTTCTCTGCTTCTTCTAAAGGCATCTCAGTTGGAAATGGTCCTGAACCTACTCTTGTAGGGAAACTTTTGAATACTACAATAACTTCATCTACTCTAGTAGGACCTATTCCAACATCAGCGGCAAATGATGATGCAGTTGTATCCTTAGAAGTTACATAAGGATAGGTTCCATAATATAATGATAATAAAGTCCCTTGTGTTCCTTCAATTAAAACATTTTCTCCTCTATCTAATGCATCATTTACCTCCTCAGAAACATCTCCTAAAAATTCTTTTAACTCCTCTATATCTTTTGCCTGTTTTAGAACTCTCAAAACTCTATCAACATTTGCAGGACCACAACCGCTTCCAGTAGTTCCAATTTCTTTGGCTAAGTGTTCATCACTTCTATCCATAATTTTATGTTTTTCTTCAATAATTCCACATCTATAATCTACAATTAATCTCTCTTTAACATTAAAATCTTTGAGCATTTCAACTTCTTTTAGTAAAACTTCTGGGTCTACCAAAACACCAGCCCCTATTGCTAATTTTGCTTCTTTGTATGGAAATCCCGTTGGAATCATCCTAATACCATAAGATTTATTTCCAATAGTTACTGTATGTCCTGCATTAGGTCCTACTCCACCTCTTGCAATAATTGAGGGCTTATCTTTATCACAAATATAGCTTATTATCTTTCCTTTCCCTTCATCTCCCCATTGTCCTCCAACTATTATAGTGCAAGTCAATAAAACCACCTTTTTTACTGTTCAAAACCTTATATTTTTTTGTGATTGTAATATTTAAAATTAATCAATATTAAACAATAAGGATTAATAAATTTAACATTATTTTTTAATATCACATAAAATTTTTCCATATTTCTTTTTAAATTCCTCTAAATTTTTAATAGTAGTATCTAATGTTAGGGGAGTTATTGAAATATGTCCTTTTTTTCTCAAAACATAAACATCAGTATCTTCCTCATCTTCGTATATTGGATATCCATCAATCCAGTAATAACTTCTACCTCTTGGATCTATTCTCTCCTCTACATGAGTGGAATACATCTTCTTAGCCAATCTTGTAATCTCTATTGGTGTCTCTAAGTTGGCTTTTTCTGGAATATTTACATTTAAAACATCGCAGGGCATATCATAATCTAAATATTTTTTAGCAATTTTTGTGGTAATCTTTGCAGGAATTTCAAAATTTATAGGAATTTCTAACTCTCTAAATTTTAAATGGTCTGATGTTATCTGTAAAGATGATGCTATTGCCTTAGATCCATGGTGAGCAGCTTCAAATGCCGCTCCCAAGGTTCCAGAGGTCATTATTTCAGTCCCAAGATTTTCTCCAATATTTATTCCTGATATAACTAAATCAGGAACTTTTTTTAATATTTGATAGATTCCTAAAATTACGCAGTCAGTAGGAGTTCCTGAAACAGCATAACCAACAATATCTTTAGTTAATTTAACTTTTGTCATCCTTAAAGGTTCAAATAAACTTATTGCTCTTCCAATACCACTCTGCTGATTTGTTGGGGCTACTATGGTTATGTTAGCCTCAGGAAACTCTTCTTTTAAAGATTTATATAATGCTATCAATGAGGGAGAGTAAATACCATCATCATTTACTAATAATATATCCATATCTAATCACCTATAATTTATAATTCAGTTTCACATTTTTATAGATACATTATATTAATCTATTAAAGTTATCTTTAACATTTAAATAGCAGGGAGATATAGATTATATTACAAACTAAATTTTATGAGGGAGTTCTTATGAAGAAGAGAAGTATAACTGAATTTCAAGTTTTATCTGAAATTATAAGAAAACAACCACACATAAAACAAAAGGATATTGCTGAAAATTTGGGAATAACAGTTCAGGCAGTTTCAGAGCATATAAGAAATTTAATCAAAGAAGGTTATGTTAAGTCAAGAGGTAGAGGAGAGTATGTAGTTACTGAAAAAGGTTTAAGAAAGTTAAAAAATTGGTTATCTGAATTTAAAGAATATTTAGATGAAATTAATTCTGCGGTTTATAGATATAAAGATATATGGCCAGCAATTGCAGATGAGGATGTTAAAGATGGTGATACAGTTTATTTATATATGAAAGAAGGTTTATTGTATGCTTCAAAGAAACCTAAAGGAGAAGCAAAGGCTAAAGTATTGTATGGAGGTAAAAAGGGAGAAGATATTTCTATCTGTGAAATCAAAGGAATTATAGATGTTCCAAAGGGTAGAGTTATAGTATTCAAAATCCCACCAGAAATTATTGGTGGATCAAGGGCTGTCAATTTTGATTTAATTAAAGATTATCTTAATAAGACCGATAATTATGTTGTAGCGACAATGGGAACTGTTGCCTATGTTGTAGCGAGAAAGTTAAATATTAAACCAGATATAAGATTTGCTGTTTTAGAAGGTATAGTAAATGCTTGCAATAGAGGATCTAATGTTATCGCTTTAATAACTGGAAAAATGGCTGAGAAAGTTATTAAAAGGTTAGATAATGCAAAAATTAGTTATACAGTATTAGATGCTACTAAACAACAATATAAAGATTTAATAAAAACTGAGGAATAAAATATGTATAATATAATTTTAGCAAAATCTGCCCTTGAATTGATACCTGAGGAAATAAAAAACAAAATAAAAAAGTCCAGAGTTTATAAATATGATATATTAGATTCTAATTATCATTATAAGGTTATGAAAAACTTAAAAGATAAAAGAATGAGAGGTAGGCCAGATATTATTCACATCTCCCTTTTAAATATTTTAGATAGTCCTATAAATCATGAAAGAAAATTAAACATTTATGTTCATACTTATGATGATAAAGTTTTAAAGATAAATCCTGAATTAAGGTTACCAAGAAATTATTTTAGATTCTTAGGAGTTATAGAAGATGTTTTAAAAGGGAAAAGAAATCCTTTAATAAAAATGGAAGAAAAAAGTTTGGAAGAGTTGTTAAATGATATTAACGCTAAAAAAATAGCCTTAATGACTAAACAGGGAAAATTAACAGAACCCTCTCAATTAAAAAACTATGACACCTTTATAGTTGGTGGATTTCCTTATGGAAAATTGAATGTTAATAGAAAAAAAGTTTTTGGAAAGATAGATGAGGTATCTATTTATAAAAAAGGTTTGATGGCTTGGACAGTTTGTGGAATTATCTGTTATGCTTTAAGTTTTTAAAAATCTTAGAAGAAATTATTAACCTCTTTTATAGTGTAATAAACTAAATAAGCAGTTTTTTCTAAATCTCTTTTATCAATAACTTCAACTGGTGTATGGATATATCTTGCTGGAACTGAGATAACACCAGTAGGAATTCCCTCTCTTGTTAAATGTATTGCTGTAGCATCAGTAGTCCCTCCCTCTCCAACTTCCCACTGAACATCTATCTTATACTTTTCAGAAACTGCTTTAATCATCTCTAAAACCTTTGGATGAGCTATTAATCCTCTCCCTGATGCATCTACTATTCCAACAACTGGCCCTTTCCCTAAATCAATTGGAGCATCTTCTTTTTTAATTCCAGGGTGGTCTCCTGCTATTGTTACATCTAACGCAATAGCAACATCTGGATTTATTTTAAACGCTGAAACTTTTGCCCCCTTTAATCCAACTTCTTCTTGGACTGTTCCAACTGCATAAACTTGGCAGTCAATATCTTTTTTAGATAATCTTTTCATAACCTCTAAAAGTATAGCACAGCCTACTCTATCATCAAATGCTTTTCCTGCCAATCTATGTTTTCCTAACTCATAAACTTCACTCAAAAAGGAAACCCATGTCCCAATATTAACTCCCATCTTTATAGCCTCTTCTCTACTTTCAGCTCCTATATCTATAAACATATCTTCATATTTTATTAATTTATTTTTTTCATCCTCTTTCATTTTGTGTGGTGGCTTAGAACCAAGAACACCTATTAAGTCTCCTTTTTCCCCATGAACTACAACTTTTTGATTTAATATAGTTGGGTCATAAATTCCTCCAATTTTTGTGAATTTTAAGAAACCATTTTCATCAATGTATTTAACCATCAAACCAATCTCATCCATATGAGCGGCAATCATTATTTTTTTTCCTTTATCTCCTTTTTTGGCAATTAAGTTCCCAAAGTTGTCAATAATTACCTCATCACAGTATTTTTCTAATTCTTTTTTCATAAATTCTCTAACGCTGTCTTCTCTCCCAGAAATTCCGTGTAATTTTGAGAGTTTTTTTAAATATCCTATAATCATAATTTTCACCCTAAACATTTATTTTCAATATTTTTCATTAATGTCAGAAAATAAATATTTTTTGAAACACCTAATAGTTCTGTTTTGATATCTTATAAATAATACTATTTTTATGAATTTTCATATTTGTATAATATTTACTCTCGAGACTTGATAATATCAAATCATAAAAATTTTCTATTTTTTATTATAACAATATTATGATTTTGATATTTTTCATATTGCTATAATATTTTTTTGATATTTTTCTTATTTTGTATTATTCAAAAGGAAATTTTCCCGAGACTTGTTATTACTCTTGGAAAGTATATAAATATGTAAATATAAAAATTAGTTATGAACACTTAAAACCCTTTAAAATCATTATGTATTAAGGAAGGCATGACAGTTTTTTGATATGCATATTTTGAGCCTTTTTTCTCACAATAGCCAATTTCTGCGGGGGTATTTAATTTGAAAAATATTAACTGTCCTATTCTCATTCCAGAATATAATATAACTGGTTTATCATGAGCTACTATCTCTAAGGTAATCTTTCCTTTAAAACCTGCGTCAATAAATCCAGCAGTTTGATGTGATGTTAAAAATACCCTTCCTAAGCTACTTCTACCTTGATAAAAAGATGTTATTTCCTTAGGTAGTTCTATATACTCGTTTGTAGATCCTAATATTCCTCCTTTAACTACATAATCAACATTATATTTTTCTTTAAAGTATTCTATTTTTTCTTTATTTAGAGTATAATTTATAGGACAAACTAATATAGATTTTTTTATTTTTATCTTTTTATATTTCAATTCTTTTGATAAATCATAAATTTCATCATCATATATTATAAATTCATCACTCAATGTTACATCATAAGATGACGGGCCTAAATACTCTCTATTAAAAGGTTCTATAATTAATTTATTTTCATTTATCAACTTAATAATATCTTTGTCGCTTAAAATCATAATATCACCTTACATTATATCTATGATAATATGTAAGGATAAAAGGAAGTTAGTTTAAAGTAAATATACGAACTATATAAATTAACTTTTTGGTGATGAGATGGATATTATAACATTAACAACTGACTTTGGATTTAGTGAAGGATATGTAGGAGCAATGAAGGGCAGAATTTTAGAAATTTTAAAAAAACATAATAAAGATGCAAAAATAATTGATATTTCTCATGAAGTAAGGCAATTTAATATATATCATGGGGCTTATGTTTTATTAACATCTATCCCTTACTATCCACCATCAGTTCATATTGCTGTAATAGATCCAACAGTTGGGAGTGAAAGGAATTCAATTGTTGTTGAAACAAAAAATGGTCATTACTTAGTAGGTCCAGACAATGGGTTATTTACTTATGTTGTAGAAAGATTAGGAATAAAGAGGATTATAAAAATTGACGAAAGTAAATATAATCCATCTTCAACCTTTCATGGCAGAGATGTATATGCAGTAGTTGGAGCAGAGATATTAATAAATAACGATTATGAGGGAGAGAAATTAAAAAGTATAGTTACATTGGACAATGAAAAAAAGAGAGTTATTCACATAGATAGGTTTGGAAACATAGTAACAAATATTAAAGCTTCTGAAGTTAAATTTAAATATTATGAGGATGTTTTAATTAAAATAAAAACAAAAAATGGAGATAAAATAATTAAATGCAAATTTGTTAAATCGTATTTTGAAGGAGGAGATAACTTTATATGTTTAATAAATAGTGAAAGATTTTTAGAAATATCTAAATTTATGGACAATGCTTCAAAATTATTGGGCGTAGATTACTTAGATGAGGTAGAAATTATTAATATTCTTTAAATATTTAAATTTTCACATCTCAATGCTTCCCTCGCTAAAAATTGTTATTTTTTGATTTAGGGGATTTTAATTTGAGATTATTGGATTTTAAAAATTTTTATCAAATTTCGAAGGGTCTTTTATTTTAATTAATTTGAATATTTAATTTTATTAAATTATTAAGATTTTTTGGAGATTTTATTTAATTGTTTCTATCTTCAATTTTCCACGATAATTAGGTTAATATTAAAAATTTTAAGAATTTTTAAGTAAATAAATAAAGAGATTGTCAAGATAAGGATAAGAGGTAGTTATAGATGGAGGCGAAAGAATTAAGCCAGGAGATAATGGTAATAAATTTGAAATTATTAGGGAATCTATTATAGAAGGACTTAGTTTTTCGTTTAAGGAGGGAGAAGAAGCTTTCTACAC
>NZ_JACCLX010000025.1 GCF_024490875.1 Methanocaldococcus sp. | reverse complement strand
TAAAAATTTTTATGAAATTTCGAAGGGTCTTCTATTTTGATTAATTTGAATATTTAATTTTATTAAATTATTGAGATTTTTTGGAGATTTTTATAGTTTATTTTTATCTTTAATTTTCCTCGATAATTAGGTTAATATTAAAAATTTTAAGAATTTTTAAGTAAATAAATAAGAATAGAAAAATTTATATATAAGTTCGGAGGTATATAAATAACAAGGGTAATTGACCCTCCGAACTATAACCCCCTATTATAGGAGAATTATAAGGTAATTTTAGAAAATTATCTCTTCAAATTGTGTCCTGTTTAAAATCATGCCCCAAAGGGGATGGAAATTAAATATATTATATAAGGAAACTCGGCAGGTGGGATAAATGTTTAAAATCATGCCCCAAAGGGGATGGAAATCTCAAATGTGAATGTGAAAACTCTTTCCATAGCAAATAGGTTTAAAATCATGCCCCAAAGGGGATGGAAAGATTTTCTTTCAATACATCTTAGCATTTATATTTGTAATTTGTTTTTAGGTCCCCTCACAATGGAAAAGAGAAAAAAGGTATTACGAATTGTAGCTCCAAACCCCTAAATGATGTTGTTTAGCAAATTCTTCATCTTTTATAAATTGTTCTTTAAGTTCAAAGTCTGGAATAATCCACTGTCCATTTTTATAATAAGAATAGACTCTCGCATATCCATTGAGAAGTAAATCTTCATAACCTTTCCCATAATAATAGAATATATAAGTTAAATATCTGCCGTAACAATCTTTTTTAGGAGCTATGTTATCAAAAACTATAATTACTTTTTTTTCCTCCAATTTTCTCCTCTGCAAAATGTTTTGCTCTTAACCCCCAGAGATATAGCCAATGTTCATCTCTAATTTCTTTACCATTAATAACCCATTTTCTAAGATCATTCTTATGGTATATTATGGTATTTTAGAACCTGTGGATATGGATTATCCTCAACCTACAACTTCATTGGAGCTACCTGTCCCTCTATTTATGAAATGAGAGAAGCCCTAATTAATTACATTGAGATGAAATTTCCAAACTTCTTTAGCCAATTCTAAAGCAGATATAACCTTCTCAATCTCTGATGCAGAAATGGGATTATTTTCTCCTCCTTTAGCAAAATGAACTAATCTTCCCTCAACATCGATATATACTGAATACACTTTATCATCTATTTTTACACTAACTCCAATGCTACTACTTGGTTTAATAGCTCCTCTTGAGAGAAGATTTTGAATATCCTCTCTTGTAATTAAGCCTACAATTATCTTTTCATTTGGTTTATTTGGATTTTTTATTAACCAAGTTTCCTCTCCACTATTTATATCAACTTCTCTGAATATTATACAGCCGTTTTTTATTTTTTCTACCTCTACATCTTTATCTTTCTCCAATAACAAATATTTAAGCACATCCGTGCTATTAGTTATAACATATTCTTCCATATTCCCACCCCTCTTTCCTTTATAATATATACCTGAATATTATAGTAAGCATAGCGACTATTATTTAAAACCTCTAAAATCAAATTACCGTAGTTCCCATCAAAGATTCAAATATTCGTTACTACAATATAATATATTAAATTTAAGTAATATTTCAGTACCGTGCATCAACGAATTCATATTGTTAAATCAAATAAATTAATATTAATAAGTAAAAAGAAATCATGTCAGATTACTCGAATTATCCGAATTGTTTGATTAATTCGAATGAATGATTTGTATTTTTTACAATTCATTCAATCATTTAAATTTTTTATAAGAAAATGATTTTCGTAACCTAAGTAATCCAATATCACATGCATGTTATACATACTCAAAATTGAGTTACATGGGTTATCTGGATTATTCTGGTTATGGAATTCAATTTCTTATAAGAAAAATTCATATAAATAAATATTGAGAAGTATTATTTTTATTCACTCCAATATTCTCCGTTGAAAATATTATTCGAATATTTAAATAAATGATTTGTATTTTTTACAAATTACATAATTTTCATTCACGCATTAAAAAATCATGAAATTGTAAGAAACTGAAGCTTTGAAATATTCACTCAAATATATATCTGAAGATATGCTTAAAAATAACTTAAAAGATATGCAGGATTATATATTCTCAAACAATATAGAGTAATACTAATATATTAACAAATATAAATTAAAAATAAACTCTCTTTTAATCTCAACGGTGCCTCCTAAATAACCTTCTATTAAAAAATATTTTTTATTTCTTTCAGATTTTATATTTTTATATTTTCACCTAATTCTTGCAACTATAATAATATATAATCTCTCAACGGTGCCAACGAATTAACCTTCTTTTGAGAAATAGAGGACAATTTACAGGCACTCTCAGTATGTCAAAATTGAGACCGCACTGTTGAGTTTTAAAATTATACTCTTTAGGGATTTTTAAACTTTCTTTTTACAATTAATGGTTTTTTCTCTGGCACTATTGTTCGATGAAGGTTTTTACCTTATTTTTATTAATTTAAATACATCATTGATGAATTATTACCAAATAATAAAATTAATGAGTTTTTTATGAATAGACATTTTAATATAAATTAATCATCAGTAACAACAATGTAAAAAAATATTGAAATATTGTTATTTAATCTTTCTTCTCACTATATTTATTTTCTTCGAGAGGGATTATTAATACAATATGTCCTTTGTGGATGATAACTCTTTCTGGTGGTTTCTCCCCACCTTTAGGAGTATAGCTCCATAATATCAGCTCCTGATGTATTTTTAAAGATGATATCACTCAATATATACTTAAACTTATCCAAAATTATAGCACTATCTTTATAACATTCCAAACTAAATAACTTTGAGGTCTTAAAGTTCCATTAATAGGATTTAAGAAAAGGAGATTCTCTTTCACTAAATATATAGACTGATGTAGGTATCTCTCTTCTATGAATTGTATAATTATCCTTAAACATCTTAAGAGCTTTAATTATGTCCTCCTTTTTTACCTCTACAATCTCATTCTTTATTTCTACTTTTGGAGTCATATAATCTAAATTACTCTAAAAACATCTCTAATTTCGAAACTTCATCCTGAACCATTGTTTCTAATATATCCTCTAAATCTTTATATCTCATAGATTCAACTACAAAGTATATATCTACTGGTTTTCCACCAACATAAGAATAGATTTTTTCTTTCTTCTCAGTTGTGAGAGTTTTATTTAAAATCTCCTTAGCTAAAAAGTCCATAAATTTTAAAGCAGTTTCTTTATCAAAGTCATCTACTAATATATAATCTGCTCTATCTTTATACACCTTCTCTATAAATAAACTATCAGAACTTAAACAAAAAACATGGCAGAGATATTTATGCTTAGTTAAAGAGATAAAGTAATTAAACAACTCATAGATTAAATATCCATTAATTTTCATATCTCCTATTTTTTGAAGTTCATCAATAATAATTATTGGTTGTTTGCCTTGATTTTTTATATCTAACAAAATATTAGTTATATATTTAAAGACATTTTTAGTTGTTTTTTTATTTAACAACTCATCTAATGTATTTTTAGGCACAGGAATACCACTAACAACAGAAATGTCTTTAATTAGCCCCTTAATAATCTCCAATGTTTTTTCTCATCGCTATATTCTTCAAATAACACTTCTACAAAGTCTTCATATTTTGATAAAAATATGTCCCTTAAATTAAAATAAAAGATAACATACTTACTTTTATCCAATCTGTTATTAATTACCTCATTTATTAATGCCGTAATAAAATAGATTATTTCAGGTTCATCTTCAATTGTTGAGAGTATTTCTTTTATCTCCTTCTTCTCGGTTAAAGAATTTCATTTTTTCACCAATAGAATTTATTATTTAATAATATACCATTCCCGCCTATATATCGTTTTTTAGACCAGTTTAGTGACTGTCAAGATAAAGATAGGAGGAAGTTATAGATGGAGGCGAAAGAATTAAGCCAGGAGATAATGGTAATAAATTTGGAATTATTAGGGAATCTATTATAGAAAGATTTAGTTTTTCGTTTAAGGAGAGAGAAGAAACTTTCTACACAATTTC
>NZ_JACCLX010000024.1 GCF_024490875.1 Methanocaldococcus sp. | reverse complement strand
TGTAGAAAGCTTCTTCTCCCTCCTTAAACGAAAAACTAAGTCCTTCTATAATAGATTCCCTAATAATTCCAAATTTATTACCATTATCTCCTGGCTTAATTCTTTCGCCTCCATCTATAACTACCTCTTATCCTTATCTTGACAATCTCATATTTTTTATTAAGTATTATTTTAAGTATAAAGATTAAATTTTATTTTTTTTATAATAAATTTTTCTTTTAAATTCATAAAATGGGGAAAGAACATGATAAAACTCCTATATGATGGAGAACTTATAAGAGAAAATGGAATAATAAAAAAAGCATCTTCATCAGTAACTTTAATCCAAACAAAAAACCACAATATAATTGTAGATACTTCAACAAAGGATAAGAGAGAAATAATTATTAAAGAATTGGAAAAATTAAATTTTTCTCCAAAAGATATTGAGATTACTATAAATACTCATTTACATTACGACCACATTGAGAACAATTCAATATTTACAAATGCCACATTTTATGCCTCTCCAAAAGAATTTGGATTTAATGAATATTTTGAAGATTTTAAAAAATTTAAAGATAAAGATATTGAGATAGTTGAAACTCCAGGGCACACTTATGGTAGTATTTCAGTTATTTATAAAGATTATATCGTTGTTGGAGATGCCTCTCCTTTAAAAAATAATGTGATAAAATTAATTCCACCAAGGTTAAATGTAGATGAAAAATTAGCCCTAAAAACTTTAAAATATATTAGAAGTTTGAAAAAAAATGTAATTACTGGACACGAAGGAATTGTATATAAGGAAGAGATAATTTAAATTTATTCTACATCTCCTCTATCTTTTCTTTTAACTCCTCCTTCTTCAATTAACTCTAAACCTTCTAATGGTATAAATCTATCTTTTAATGCCTCTAAAACTTTTGGAACTGTTGTGTATTCCATCATAGTTGCTGGTAATCTATGTGGTTGGAATGGCCCCATTCTTCTTATTATATCTGCCATTTCTAAGGCTTTTTCTCTTGCCTTATCAAATCCTTTATCTGCGAATAAATCATTTGGTCCAATTAACATTCCATCGCATATTTGGAACCCTAATGCAATAATTCTTGCAGGTCCGTCAAATCTTGTTGGAGTGGCATCTTCTTCTCCAACTGGCATTAATGGACCCCAATGGCTACCTCTCATCCATCCTGGAACAAAGTGTGGATTGGCAAATGGCTCCAAAACCTCCCCTACTGCTGGAAATCCACTTTGGGCTCTAACAATTGCTACTGGATCGTCTTTACCAACATACTCTCCTGCTATATAGTTTAATTTTTCAGTACTAACAACTGCTGCAATTTCATTATCTTTTCTTCTATAAATTCTCTTAATAGCATATTTTTCATAATCTCCAATTAATGCTAAGAGCATATACATTTCTTCTGGGGTTTCTAAGAACACTTTTTTATGTCCTACAACATCATGAACCTCAAATCTAAATCCTGAAATCATTGAAGGATCAAAGACTAAACCAGCGGTATTGAATGGATCAGCAAACATTTTAAATAATGGATAGTTAAATGCTGTTGGATCTGTTTTGTCACAGCAGAAAACTACTATTGGCTCGCTCTTTCTTTCAACAAATTCCATTTCAGCACATCCTGGACCCATACCTCTAACATTCCCTGAAAAACTGTCAGATAATAAATCTTGCCCAGCACCATAAAGTTTTATCTCCTTAGCAACTTTTGTAGCTTCTTCAAATGCCTTCCAAGCCAATCCATGAACTTTTTCATTGTCACAACCTAATCTGTGAGTCATAATTAAATCAATGTCATCTCCACATCTTGTAACATAATAATCTAAAATTATTTCATCAACAGCCTCTTCTAAAACACCTTCACAAGTTTCTAATAACTCATCTGGTGCTAATGTATGTCCACACAACCCTCCAACATCTGCCTTTATAACACTTACAGTTACTTTATTGTTCTCCATAAAACCACCTTTTGCTTTTTTTGTATTATTAATTAGATATTTTTAGATATTTATTCACAAATAGTATATAAATTTAACTTAGCATCATAACCTAATTAAATCTTCTTATTACAGATACATTAACTTTATATATATCTATTATTAGTTATCTTAATAGGGATTAATAAAATACAAAGAATAAGGTGAATTATATGGACCCAAAAATAAGTTATTTTCAAACATTTATAGTGGCAAGTAAAACAAAAAGTTTTTCTAAGGCTGCTAAACGATTAGGAATTACACAGGGTACTGTAAGTAATCATATATCAGCATTAGAGAAATTTTTTGATGCTCAACTATTTTTAAGAACACCAGAAGGTGTAGATTTAACTCCGGAAGGAAAAATTTTATATGAAAGAGCTGAGAAAATTTTAGATTTGTTAAATGAATCTAAAATGCTTATGAGAGCAATACATGAGAATCCCGAGGGGATTATTAGAATTTATGCCTCTACAACTCCTGGAGAACATATACTCCCTTCAATAATTAAAGAATATAAGAATTCATACAAAAATGTAGATTTTGAAATGACTATATCTGACTCTGAAAAATGTTTCAAAGCGTTAGATGAAGGATTGGCTGACATAGCAGCAGTAGGCTACTTAAAAAACAAAAATTATGAATATACAATTATTGGTAAAGATAGATTAGTTTTAATCGTTCCTCCTAATCACCCACTTGCTAAAAAAGGAGTTGCTAAATTAGAGGATATTTTAAAAGAGGATTACATAGATAGAGAAGTAGGTTCAGGTACAAGAGAGGCATTTATAAAAGCATTAAATGAGAAAGGTTATTCGATAATGGATTTAAATGTAGTGATGAGAGTAGGTAGTCATTCAGCAGTAATTACAGCAGTATCTGAGGGTTATGGAGTTAGTATAGTTTCTGAAATTCCAGCAAAAAAGGCAGAAGATGCTGGTTTAGTTAAAATAGTTCCTGTGGAAGATTTGGACATTGTAAGATACCTATATTTAGTTAAAAGTAGAAGACCTAAAAACCCAAGTGCAGTTAAGTCATTCTGGGAGTTTGTTACAAATATATAAGTGGAAAGATTTTTAAAATATAATTTGTTTTTTATTTCTTTTTATTTTCTTCTTCTTTCAAATTCTTGTAATAATTCTTTAAACTCTATATTCTTGTATGCTAACAAAACCATTGTATGAAATATTAAATCTGCTGCCTCATAAATGATTTCATCTTTTTTGTCATCTTTAGCGGCTAAAATTAACTCCGTAGATTCTTCTCCAATTTTTTCACATATTTTATTTATTGCAGATTTTTTTTCATCATCAGTTGTTAATTTTGCCACATAAGAATTTTCTGGCTTTTCCTCTATTCTTTTTTTAATAATTTCATAAACTTCCTCTAAAATCATAAATATCCCAAAAATTTTATTTTTCTAAGGCTTTTAATCTTTTAACCATTTTAACAGCCGCCTCTACAGCCCTTTTACCATAATCTACTCTCTCCTGTGCCTGTAATCTTGTCATTCCTGGTCCTGAAATTCCAAGAGTTACTGGTTTATCATATTGTAGTGCTAAATCTGCTATTTTTCTTGCGGCATTATGGACAACAATTTCATCGTGCTCTGTTTCTCCTTCAATAACGCATCCAATTGTCACAACAGCATCGACATCGTCTTTTTCTAACAATTTTTTTACAGCTAAGGGGATATCAAAAACTCCTGGAACTATAATTTTATATTTTACAGTAGCCCCTAAAAATTCAGCGTGTTCTTCGGCAACTTTTTCCATCATATATGTTATGTCTCTATTAAATTCGGCAATAACAAATCCTAAATTTACCACAAATACCACCTACAATTTATTTTTATTTAAAATTTTAAATACCTATTATTTATTATTTATGCTCTATGGTTATTTATTTAAGATTTTTAGATAGTTCAACATACCTTAAAGCATTTTCCTTTATACTTTTAATTTCTTCATCTGTTAAAGTTCTAACCACTCTACCAGGAACTCCTAAAACTAAACTGTTTGGTGGAATCTCCTTATTTTGAGTAACTAATGCATTGGCCCCAATTATACAATTTTCTCCAATTTTTGCTCCATTTAATATTGTAGCATTCATTCCAACTAAGACATTATCCTCTATAATACAACCATGAACTACTGCTCCATGCCCTATTGAAACATAATCTTCAATTCTTACTGGAAATCCCTTAGAGCAATGAATTACACAACAATCTTGGATATTGGAATAATTACCAATTATTATTTTTTCTAAATCTCCTCTAATTACAGCGTTGTACCAAACTGAGGAATACTCTCCAATGGTTACATCTCCGACGATTACAGCAGTTTTTGCTATTTTTGCTGTCTTTGAAATCATATTTTCACCAGAAACTTTAAAATAAATTTTCAAAAAATATTATATAATGAGTGTAATTATTTTATTATTTTATTATGGAGGAATATTATGATTATGAATATTGTTAGTAAAAAAATAAATAGATTAATAAAAATGTTAAAATGGATAGGTATTGCTTCATTAATAGGGTTAGTGGGAGGAGTGAGTTCTATTATTTTATCACTAATGATAGAACACTTTCCAGAAAAAAATAACATTCTATTAATTCCAATAGTATTTTTTATCTGTGGTTTATTTGTAGATTATAATATTGGATTAAAAGGTTCTGGGATTGATAGAGTTTTAAGAGCGTTAAATAACAATATACCAATGACATGGATTACTGGACTTTTAAAAGTTTTATTGGCAGGAGTGGCTATAGCAGTTGGGGGTAGTGCTGGAAAAGAAGGACCTTCTGTTCAATCAAGTGCATCCTTTGCTGATGAACTATATAGATTATTAAAATTAAGAAATAGAGAATTAGTTATAATTACTGGAATTGCGGGTGGATTAAGTGGAGCATTTGCCGCTCCTTTAGGACCTGCTATATTAGCATGTGAAATTATAGAGCATGAAAACTTTAGTTATGTTAATATTTTACCCCCAATTATTGCAAGTGTTGTAGGATATATAATTTATTATTTTACTACTGGAAAAAGGCATTTATTTAATTTATATTTTACTTATACTTTACATCCTCTGGACTTTATTTGGTTTATAATTGGGGCGTTTTTTTGTTCTTTTGTTGCATATATCTATATAAAAACATATAGAAAAATATCTTCAACCTTTGATAAGATTAAATTACCCTACTGTATTAAAACATTAATTGGAGGAATTCTAGTTGCAATAATTGGATACTATACTCCAGAAGTTTTTGGTTTAGGATTAGAACTTATAAAAAATCTATTTTTCATAAAATTTTCTTTAATTTTGTTAATTTTAATACTCATAGGAAAAATATTTGCTACATCCTTTACAGTAGGTTCTGGAGTTCCTGGTGGTTTAATGATACCATCCATGTGTATTGGAGCCCTTTCTGGGGCAATATTTAGTAGTATTATTGGAGCAAATCCTGCCCCATATATTGTTTTAGGAATAGCCACATCGTTATCTGCATCAACTAATGCTCCTTTGGGAGGAGCTGTTTTATGCACAGAGATTTTTGGCTTTGATTTTGCAGTTCCTTCATCAATCGGGGCAGTTATAGGATATCAAACAACAAGATTTGACACAATATTCAAATATATAAGATTTTAAATTAATTTTAGAATAAAAAATAAAGATATTATTGAATTAAATCTTCATATCTACGTTTAAGAATTTCGCAGTTTGGTATAATTACTTCATCAATATCATATTCTTCTTTTAGCATTTTTATCATTATTACTATATCTTTTCCTCTACAAACCTCACATTTTATGGAAAGTTCATCACTGTTAGAAATATTTTCATCTTTACAAACAATTCTTAACTTCATAGTTTTTCACTTTTTATAATCTTTTCTTAATTGCTTCAACTAATGCCTCTTTTGTTGGAGCCCCCACAAATTCAACCTCTCCATTAATTACAATTGTAGGAACCGCCATTATTCCATATTCCATAGCCTTTTGTGGATTTTCCATAACATTTATATACTCTACTTCAACGACATCTGGCATTTCATTTGCAACTTCTTCAACAACTCTCTTAGCCGCTGGACAATGAGGACACATAGGTGATGTAAAGAGTTCAATTTTCACTTTTGACATAGGTTATCTACCTCCGATCTAAAAATGAAAATAAACTATATTACTAATAATAAAAATTATATTACTTTTTATTGCTTTATAAACTTATTTATTTAATGACCACAAGTCCATACTTGTCTAAAGTGTTCAATTGCCTCAACAATGTCTTTTAATTTTTCTGGTGGAAAGGCAACAACAACTTCCTCTGGCTTAATTCCAGCGTATTTTCTTGAACCGTTACATCCTAAGGTCATATTTGGTGCTTTTCTTGTATAAACTGCTGCTACACCATCAGCACACAATGATTGAATTCCTGAAAAATCTGCTTGGAACCTTCCTCCTTTATGGTAGAGCATTGCCTGAACTAATCTTAAAGCATAGAGTGGCTCTCCAATGAATATTATTGAATCTGGAACAAAGTCAGTTTCATCTAAAGGAGCATATATTGAGGCATATATCTCTTCTTCAACTTTTGGAATAGCATCAACTGTTTTTTTAGCCGCTTCTTCATCTTTGAAGTTTCCTAACTTAACATACAATTTTCCTGTTGCTAATGGTTCTGGTGGATTTTTAAAAATACCAATAGCATAAGCCCCTCCCTTACATAAATGTTTATCAACTGTTGCATATAATTTCTTTCTTTCTAATCTTGCAAGTTGAATCATTTCACAGTGTCTTTTTTCTTCTGGTAATTCTTCATATCCTTCAGGTATTTCTTCTTTTGATTTAGCCAATTTTACTGCAACAAATGGCTTATCTAACATCATTAATTCCATTAACTTTTTCCCATATTCTCTGATTTCATTTACATCCATTGTTCCACCTGTGAATAGTTGTGTATAATTTACGCACTATATTTTTTATTTATGAGTATATATAATTTTCGATTTGTATTCAAATAAAAATTATTAATTTATGACTTTTTATGGTTTTTAAACCATTTAGGATATTCAACTATCTTATAACCTCCAAAGGGTCCTGATTTACTCTCTATTTTAAAGCCAAGTGATTTTAAATCTTTTATTCTGTTATGGACGGCCACTCTGCTCTTTCTATCAATGTAGTTTTTTAAAAATTCACCAGATACAAAATCTGAGTTTTTAGCGAATATTCTATTTTTTTCTAATATTTTTTTAGCCTCTTCTACACCATATTTTTTAGATAAGTTTTCATATATTTCATTTACACCCATAAGAATATTTAAAAGAATAAAATGTCCAATATCTAACTTTATATTATTTTCATAAGCCTTTTTTAAAAATTCCCAAAAGTCATAATTTTTTCTATTTGCAATTTTTTTTAACTCTTCTTCTATATTCATTTGTTTCCCCTAATTTTTGCCAATCTTCTTGCTAATGCAACCATTCCTATTTCAATAAGACCTACAAAGAACTTTTCTAAACCTCCACAAGCCCATATAGCTTTTCCAAAAGTAGTTTTTTTTATCCTTTCTTCATATTCTTTTGGAGTTATATCTTCTCCAGTTTTCTTTTTTGTTACTACTGCTGCAGCTTCCATTAATTCATCCCAAGTAATGTCTCCTATATAATTATGTAACTCTTTAAATATTTTATAAACAGGTATTTCATATAATTTAGCCAATGTTTTAACTATATCACAATGTCTAACCATTCCTACGACTCTACCATCTTTCGACAAGACCGGGATATTAACAACTTTGTATTTAACAAACTTTAATACGACTTCCCTAGCTTCTTCATCTTCATAGGCAACTATTACTTCTTCAACAGGTCTCATATATTTAGTTATTGGTTTTTTAAATTCCTTTTCCGGAATTCCTAACAAATCTAAGGAAGTTATCCATCCAACTAATTTATCTTCTTTATTAACTATAGGAGCAGAAAATCTTTTTTTCTTTTTTAATATGTTTATAGCCTCTTCAACAGTATTATCTTCATATATCTTAGCAAAATTTCTATCCATTAAATCTTTAACTTTCATACTCTCACTTAATAAATTTGTATTTAAAATCTTTATCTTTTAAATTTTTATTAATTATGTTTAATCTAACTTGTTTGTTATATATCCCTTAATAGCACTTATTGCAGCAATTTTTGGGGAGGATAAATAAATATAGCTATTTATATGTCCCATTCTTCCCCTAAAATTCCTATTTGTTGTTGATAAACAAACCTCTCCCTCAGCCAAAACTCCTTGATGCGCCCCCAAACATGGACCACAACCTGGTGTGCAAATCATTGCCCCAGATTTTACAAATATATCAATTAATCCTTCTCTTAATGCATTTAAAAAAACTTTTTTTGATGCAGGAATTACTATTAATCTAACATCTTTATGAATTTCCCTACCTTTTAAATACTTAGCTGCCTCTCTTAAATCACTTAGCCTTCCATTTGTACATGAACCTATAAAAACTTGATCTATTTCCGTACCTTCAACCTCACTTACAGGCTTTACATTGTCTGGATGATGCGGAACAGAAATCTGTTCCTCCATATCTGTGATATCAATTTTAATCTCTTTGTAGTAGCATTCCTCATTTTTATCTACTTTTATTCTCTCTTTTTTTAATTTTGCAATTTCTTCATCTGATAACTTTCTCTCTTTTTTTAAATAATTGTATGTTATTTCGTCTGCCTCTATAATTCCAGTTTTTCCTCCCATTTCTATTGCCATATTACATAATGTTAATCTTCCATCCATATCCATCTTTTTTACAACTTCTCCTCCATATTCAATAGCCATATATGTTGCCCCTCTTCTTCCTATCTCTTTACAAACTCTTAAAACTATATCCTTAGCTGATATATTTTTATTTTCTCCAACAATATCTACTCTAATAGTTTTAGGAACTTTAATCCATGTTTCTCCTGTTGCATAAATATAAGCCATGTCCGTTGCTCCAAATCCAGTTGCAAAAGCTCCAAAAGCTCCATGTGTGCATGTATGGCTGTCTCCACCAGCTACAAACATGTTTGGTAAAACATAATTTTCAGCCAATATTTGATGGCAAATACCTTCTCCTCCTTTATGAAAATTTTTAATCTTAAATCTTTTAACAAACTCTAACGCCAATTTTTGCATTTCAGCAGCTTTAACAGTATTTGCTGGAACATTGTGATCGAAGGCAACAACTATTTTATCTGGATCCCAAACACTATCGCTCATTTCTTTTAAAGCCTTGTATGTTAATGGAGTAGTACCATCATGAGTCATTGCTAAATCTACTTTAATTTCAATACTATCTCCTTCATAAACATTATAACCTACTTTTTTTGATAATATTTTCTCAACTAATGCCAATTTATCACCTTTTTAAATTCTATTTCATTAAAAAACTTTATACAGTTATAAGGAAAATATAGTATTCTATGGTTTAACATAAAAAAATATACATTTTAAATATTCAAGATTTTTGTTTCCTATTGATATTGGATGATCTGGAGATTGTCCTTTATAATCAATCATTATTAATTCCTTTTTTGCTCTAAATGCAGATGATATAACTGTTCTTTTAAACAACTCTCTGTCTATGTGATGAGAGCAGGAACAAGTAACAAATATTCTTTTACACAGATTTATTCCTAAGTAGTTTAATGTTGAATAAGCCCTTAAAGCATTTTTTATATCTTTTTCAGTTTGTGTAAATGCGGGAGGGTCTAAAATAACAATATCAAATTTTTCTCCATTTTCTATAAACTCTTCCATAACTTTAAATGCATTCCCTTCTATAAAAGTGTATTTATCTTTTGGAATATTATTTAATTCCATATTTTCCTCAGCAACTTTTAACGCCTTTTTTGATAAATCTACTCCTACAACTTCTGCCCCTTTAATTGCACAATGGACTGAAAATCCTCCTGTATAACAGCAAATATCTAAAACTCTATCTCCCTCTTTTACAAATTTCTCTATTGCCAACCTATTTTCTCTTTGATCTAAAAAAAAGCCTGTTTTGTGCCCTTTTAAATTCACTTTAAATTTTGCCTTCCCTTCCTTAATAATAGTTTCATATTTTTTCTTTTCTCCAAAAATTTTATCTTTAATTTTTTCTCCTTTTTTACCTCTTTTCACATATACTGTTTCTAAGTCAGATAATTCAAATAAAATGTCAATAATATCCTTTAAATACTCCTTCTCAATAAGTTTTGACATTAACTGCATAGCCCCTATATTATTATATTTGTCAAATATTATCGTTGGTAAATTATCTCCTTCAGCATAAATCCATCTGTAAGTATCTTTGTAATTTAAAATTTCCTCTCTATAAATTTTTGCCTTTAATATTCTTTTATAAAAAAAATTGTAATCAATATCTTCATTTTCAGTAGTTAAAATTTTTAATATTACTGATTTTGGATTATACAATGCCTTGGCAACAAATTTCCCATTATATGTTAGAGTAACAATTTCTTCCTTTTTAGGCAAATCTTCCAAATTTTTTATTGCCTTAGTATATACCAATTTTGAAAAATTTTTTGTTATAGAGTTGTATGCCCTTTTGTCAATTTCTAATTTAATCATTTAATTCACCTTATTATCTTACTTTTTGTTTTTATCTTCCTTAACTTTATTTACTAAATAAGGAATTTCCTCTTTTTTAAGTATTTTAACTTTATCACCCTCTTTTACTTCAATATCTCCAATGTTGTCAAACTCATAAACTTCATAATTTTTATCGTCCATAACCATAATATTTGGCGTAGTGGCTATAACAGTTGCAGTATCTAACTCTTCATTTTTCTTAACCATTTTAGTTTCTTTTTCTGCCACATGCCAAGATAAGCCAATTTTTTCTCTTTTGTAATCAATAGATTTCATATATACTTTATCTTCTGTTATACTTGTTACCTGATAGTATCTATCTCTATATTCAACGACATCTCCTACTTTGTATTCAGGAATCCTCACAGAGACTGTAACTCTATATAAATCCTTTCCAGTGTTTCTATCCACTCCTACCAATGTAGCGGTTTCTGTAATTTTTCCTCCAAATCTCTCTTTAATTTTTTGTGCTACATTTCTTGCCGCCCCTACTGAACCAAGTTGATAGTCTAAACCCTCTTTCTGTGGAATAAATTTTGCTATAAAAGCCATTCTGTCTTTTTTTAATCTTTTAGATAATTCTTCCCTAACAAAATTATCCAATTTTTCTCTTTCTTCTTCTGTAAGATACCTATTCATAGCCCTAACTTGCAATGTAGCCTCGTAATAATTAGACATAAATCTCGAACATCTTGGACACTGAACCATTTGTAAATGAACTTCTATATCTTTTTCATAAGTTCTATCTTCTTTCTCTCCGGGTAATCTACCCTTTGCCACAATATGAACAGAAATTATTAACTTACTTCTCTTACCTCCAGGAAGTTGGGTAATTTTAGGATATATTTCAAAATCAACCATAACACTTTTCTTTTTAATAGCATCTTTTGTAGCATAGTATGCAATTTCATACAATATTTCATAAGCATCTTCACTCTTTGGAGTTTGCCATATCTTTCTCTTGTAGGAACCACACATATGACAAACTTCAATCTCCACTCTTTCAGGCACTTCAATTAGTGGATGCTCTTGAGCATAGCAAATTGGACAGAGTCCATCTATAAGTTCATCCTCAGCACCACATCTGTAACATATTCCTCTAATTTTCATAATCTCACCTCAATTATATAATATATATTAATGAAAAAAATATATATAATCAATATATAATCAATTCATTATTAAATAAAAGAAGGTAAAAATATGGCAAAGATATTGGTAGTAACTGACGGAGTGTATGGATATAGAATCCAAGGAACTGTAAATTCATTTGGGAAGAAAAATAAATTTATAGGAATATATAAAATAGAAAAACCACAAGATATAATAGTAGATGAAATAGAACTTCCTGAAGAGTTAATAGAAAAATTCAAAGAAGCAGATATTTTACTTGTTTATACTCAACATCCTGACAATACTTATGAAGTTTGCAGAAATGCAAGAGAAAAGAATCCTAATATTGCTATAATTGTTGCTACCTGTATTGGGGAGGGACAGAAAAAAGAATTAAGCAAATTTGACGCTATATGTCCAGAAGAGATGTGCTTATTGGATGAAAATACTGTTGGAGGTTTGATAAATAAATATCCAAAATTAAAAGAATTTTTAGAAGAATTTGGCTCTCCAAAGGTTGAAGTATATATAAAAAATAATAAAGTTGAAGAAGTTAAAGTTATTAGAACATCTATATGTGGCTCAACTTTATTTATGGCTAAATTGATGAAAGGACTTGAAGTAAATGATATTGAAGAGTTTAGCAAAAAATCTGCAATGTTTATACAAAGATACCCTTGCGTTGCTGGAAAAATAAAATTATTTAAAAAAGAGTGTAAAAAACAGAAGGCTTTGGATATTCATAGAAAGGCAATTTTAAATGGGATTAAAATAATTTAAATAATAAAGATTTAAATAAAGCTCTCTGCATTAACTTTATTCTTTATCTTCAAAATTATCTCAGGAATCATTGAGCATATATATGTTTTATCTGCATTTTTAACAACTTCATTATCATTCCCATTGCATTTGTAGGCATTTATTCCAAATTCATTGAATATTTTAACTGTTGCCTCCTCAACCCACTTATTTGCATCGCTAACATAAACTTCCTCTGGCATCGTTCTTTTTACAATACCCCATGCTATGTATCTTCCACCCAATAATCCCAACTTTTCTCCATTATACTCTTTTTCAACATCTTCCAAATTTTTTCTTATTTTAACTTTATCATGCAGTTTGCTGTTTTTAACTGCAACCCAATGAGCATCTCCAATAAACATTTCCCCAAACATTTCTGGATATATAACATTGCCTAAAAACTTGCTACTCCTTGCTATGGCAATTAAGTCATTTTTATTTATTAAATTCACATCATTTATGTTTTTTAATTCTTCTTTAATTATTCTCATAACTCTTGGCAAACCAAAATTACCCCTCTTCGCTGTTTTAGGAGAATAGCCACACATATAACCATGATGGTTTCCACTAAATCCACTTATAATCACATTAAGCCCACTTCTTAAACCAATTCTACATTCGTCCTCATAAGCCCCATTAGTGGCAACAACTCCTCCCTTAACTAAAATCCTCGAAACTGCTATCGCCTTAGCAAATGCCTTTAATCTATCCTTAGCCCTATTAAATGGAGCTCCTTCAACAACCAAAACATCTACATCTAAGTTAATGCATGCTTTTAATCCGGATATTAAATCATCATACCCATCTCCAACATGAAAAATTCCCTCCAACCCTTTTCCATATTTTTTTGCCGCCTCTGCAACGATAGCCATCTCCTCTAATGGGGCTGCATGCTCTTCTCCTCCTTGCTCTTCAACCACATTTATACATACAGTTGAAACTAACTTTATCCAATCTTCAAATTCATAAGCATATTCTTTCTCTTTATCAATTAACCTCTTGTGGATCCTTCCTCTTGGACATCCTTTATATGGTGGGCCATTATAGTAACACTCTCCCATACAGTGCGTTATCTCCTTTGGAAATCTCATAGGTCCATATTTACCAAAGTGATCCAAATCTAATGGAACATTAACAATTTTATAAACCTTTTTTAAAACCTCTAATGGTGTTAATCCTTCTTTTTCTCCAATATCAGCCAACGCATAAGCACAAACATGTAGAGTTAATCCCATATAATCAGTTAAGATACAGTTCTCTAAGAATTGAGTTAATGTTAGAGATGATGCACATGGCCCTACAGATACTTCAATCAAATCACAACCCATAGGAAATTTTCTTAAATTACTTCCCAATTTTTGAATCTCATTTAAAGATAAATCATCAACTGCATCAACAATCTCAATTATATCGCTTTCTTTCAATTTATTTTTTATCAATTTTTTTATAACTAATTTTCTTAACTCTAATGCTGAATTTAAATCATTTACTGCTTCTTTGATAAGTTCTCTCATGAAAATCCCTCAACTTTTCTATAATCTGCAAATATCTATCTTCAATTCTTTCAATTAATCCCAAGTTATAATTATGAGTTTTTAAAATTATGAATTTTGCATTATTTTTATTATTCTTATAATTTTGATTTGATAAATAGTAATCTGGAACTATGAAAACTCCATTTTCAGATATTTTCAAATTTAAATCTTCTACAATTTTTTTAACGAACTCTGTTATTGGATTAACCTCCACATTTAAATCTTTTAATAAATTCTTTGCTAATTCTTTTATTTTCTTTTCTTTGTATTTTAGAAGTTTAATAGAATCATTTATTTTATCCTCATCACCAATTTTTAATTTTTTTATATCCTCAAGGGTTTCAATCAAATCTCTAAAAGTTGCTGACTTAACTTCAAAAATTTCTGAATTAGGATTTAATCTTTTAACTTTCTCTTTGTATCCCTTAGATATAATTAATAAGTCGCAATCTACTTTCTCATTGTAAGGATTAACAATTTTGTAATCTTTTAAGTCAATCAATTCAGATATTTCTTCATACATTTTAGTTATTCCTACTTTCATATTTCCACTATCATTTTATTTCCATATTTTTCTAAATATTCCTCATATTTCTTCCAATCCAATTTTGGTTTTAACCCTAAATCTACAATCATTTTAACTACATCTTCTAAATTCCCAGTTTTTGGATTTCCAACACCTTTAATGTTTATAGGATGATTTCTTGGAATTACTGTTGCCACATTACTCGCTCCTCCCAATAAAGCAAATTGAACTAATTCAGATCCAATTGTTGGTGTTGGTGAAGTTATTCTTATATTTGGAAATAACAATCTTGTTATTGCTATAGTTTTTGCCTGTTCTAATGCAGAGCACTTTGGATGATTTTCCATTGGAGTTCCTTTGTAAGGATTGAAGCCCATTATTGGAATTTCTCCAACAACTAACTCATTTTTTAAATAAAATAAATGCTCTACTCTGTCCTCATAACTCTCTCCAATCCCTATTAATAAACCAGACGATAACTCTATATTATATTTATTAACCAATTTACAAACTCTTATTCTATCCTCCAATTCCTCTCCTGGTTTTACTTTTTTAAAGAGATTTTCATTTATAGTTTCTAAATTGCAACATATTGTATCAATGCCATATTTTTTAAGTTCCTTTATAGATTTTTCAGTTAAATCTGCCCCTGCATTTACTAAAACTTCCAAGTTGGTATTTTCCTTAACTATTTTTAAAGCTCTTAAAACTTCTTTCCCTTCATAACCATGTGCAGAAGAGCAACTAACTCTTTTTATTCCACTTTCCTCAATAGCTATTGCCGATTTTTTAATTTCTTCATCACTCAACCTAAATGGTTTATAATATCCCTCTTTTGATGTTCCAGCGGCAAATCCACAGTATAGACATTTTGGATTAACTTTACAAATGTTAGTTATGTGAATTGTTGATGTAATCTCAATCTCTTTTTTAAAATAATCTCTAACTCGTGAGGCAATGTCAAATAATTTTAAATAATCCCTCCATTTATCTATTTTATATAATTCCAATGCTTCATCTTTGTCAATTAAACCCTCTTTAATTAATTTCTTATTACCTTCTTTTAATTCTTTAAAATTCTCATAAATCTTTTCAAATATCATTAAATCACCATTTTCAGAAAAATAATATCCAAGTTAGTAAAAAATTATTAATATATTTTCTCACAAAATATCTTTTTAAATATATCTTTAAATTAATAAATATTTCACACAAAATAAAAAAATAAATTAAAATAAATTACTCTTTTTTGTATTTCTCCAATACTTTCAATGCAGTTGGTAAAATATCTGCTAATGGACCGAAACACATACTGTCAGCAGTACCTAATAATGCTGCTGGATCTAATGCTTCTTCCATATTAGTTATACCTTTCTCTTTCATTAAGTTGTGTATTTGGGTTAATGCTTCATCTGCCATCATTTGAGCGAAGTCAGCTGGAGCTCCTAAGATTTTTGTAACAGCGTCTCTATATGCCAATAGTCCAGCATAGACAATTGCTGTAACTGCTGAACACATATCACATACTGGTCCTATCAAGTTTGCTGGCATTTTAAATGCTTGTCCTCTTGCTTTTTTACCTATTTCATATAATTTATTAACAGCCTCTTCACTTGCATAACCTTCAGCGATATAAACTTGACCTTTCATTTCTGGAACACATCCTGGGTGGTATGAAGTTATGTTTAAGTCATCTCTTCCTAAGTCTTTGAATATTTTTGCGAATTTTGTTGTAGGAATTGTACATGCATGAGTTACAATTGCTCCCTCTGGAATTGCATCAGCAAATTTTTTAATAATTTCTGGCTGTTTGTTTCCTTTTGGTAACCAAGTTATAACTATGTCTGCATCTGATACTGCCTCTCTATCATCTGCTGTTACTTTTAATCCAACATCTTCTGGATGGACAAAATGAATACATGCCTTTGGTGGTTTTGGTAACTCTTTTGCTTTTGCCTTAACGACTTCTCTAATTTTTGGCATTATACTTTCTGGATTACCATTTAAGTGAGCTTCCATAACTTCTTTAGGATCAAATTCATCAATAATTACTAATCCCGGCTCTTCTGCAAAGCATGGATCTGAAACGATAACCTCATCAACTTCTGGGACTAAGTGTAATAATTCTGCTCCATAAGTTATTGATGAGTGAGTTAATGCAATCTCTGGCTTGCCTACTTCCTTAGCTACTTGACAGGCTCTCATAAAGTTTGTAATTCCTGCTGCTGCGTGAGTTCTGTAACATCCTGCCCCAAGTATTGCTATTTTCATTTTATCACCTAATTTGACTTTTAACTTTTATTAATTTACTCATGTTATGATAATAATTTTATCTTGTATGATATATAAAATTAACGATTTTTTTTATAACCATAAAAAATTTAATTGTCTATATTGGTATTTCTAATAACGAAGTGAATAAAAATATATTTTATTCATCTAAATAATAATACTCTCCTTTTTCTTTTTGTAAAATATCTCTTTGACTACCCTCTTTATTAACTCTTGGTCTTCCAGTTTCTGGGTCTCTTCTAAATGTAATTTGCATTTCTTTTAAGAATTTATTTGCACCCTCCCTCTTATTCATTGGACTACTTCCAATTCCAAACTTCCCTGGCTCACCACTAAATACGATAAACCTATCTGAAATATAATCTTGGAATAACATATCGTGATCGACAATAAACATTCCTGCCTCTTTCTCATCTGCCATTCTTCTAATAACCTTTGAAACTACTAACCTCTGCTCAACATCTAAAAATGCTGAAGGCTCATCTAATAGATAAATATCTGCCTCTCTACTTAAACATGCCGCTATTGCCACTCTCTGTAACTCTCCACCAGATAACTCTTTAACATTCCTATCCAATAATTTTTCTAATTGTAAAGGATTAATAATCTCTGATTTATAGTAGGAAGTGTGAATATTAGTTATTGAACTTAATAAATCTTCAACTGTTCCATCATAATCTGGACTTATATACTGTGGCTTGTAAGATACTTTAATTTCACTTTCTTTAATAACATCTCCCTCATCTGGTTTAATGACTCCTGCCAACAACTTAATAAATGTTGTCTTTCCAATTCCATTAGGGCCTAAGATCCCAATAACTTCTCCTTTGTATATAGTTCCACTACTAACTTCTAATTTAAAACTACCTAAGGTTTTTTTCATTGGGGAATATGTTAATAATACTGGTCTATTTTTATAATCGATAACTGGTCTTTTTTCAAATATTATTGGCTCCTTTCTAAACTTTATATTTTCCTCTCTTAATTCACCATATAAATATTCATTTATTCCTACTCTAACGCTCTTAGGTTGTGAAACGATACCATATGCCGAAGGAACTCCATACATTATATGAATGTAGTCAGATAAGTAATCTAAAACTATTAAATCGTGTTCAACTACAACAACCTTATTTAACTCCCTTATTAATCTCGCAGCATTGAATCTCTGCCTAATATCTAACCAAGAAGATGGTTCGTCAAAGAAATATATATCTCCCTTTCTTAAATATGCAGCGGCTATAGCAACTCTTTGCAATTCTCCCCCTGATAATTGATGTAATTCCCTATCTAAGATATTTTTTAATTCTAACTTCTCAACAACTTCATTATATTTTCCTCTTTCATCTATTTTCTTTAACAATTCTCCAACTTTTCCTTTAATAACTTTTGGTAAAATATCAACATATTGAACTTTATGTATTGCTTTTATTTCTTTATTTTTCAACTTTACAAAATATTCTTGTAATTCAGAACCTCTAAAATACTTGATAACATCATCATAATTCGGCTCTTTGTCGTGTTTTCCTAAGTTTGGAATTAATTCTCCTGCTAATATCCTTAAAACTGTCGATTTACCAATTCCATTTTGACCAATAATTCCAACTACTCCATCTCTTGGTATAACTAAACCAAACAACTTAAATCTATTTTGCCCATAGGAATGAACTATTTTATCCTCACTCAACTCTTCTGGTAATCCTATGATAGATATTGCTTTAAATGGACATCTCTTAACGCATATTCCACAACCAGAACATAAAACTTCTGATATAATTGGCTTTCCAGTATTTTCATCAATAACTATTGTTTTCTCTCCCATTCTAACTCCTGGGCAGTATTTAATACACTCCATAGAGCATTTTTTTGGCTGACATCTATCATAGTCAATAATAGCCAATCTCATAAAACCACCTCCAAGAAATAATTTTAATCTAAATTTAAATAGATTTTAAATTTCATATTTTGTTTATTTTAAAATTTAATGATAGAAAAAATAGAATATAAAAACAAAATAGAGTATTATTCTTCTCTAACTCTCTTAGCTACTTCTTCTGCCATTTCAAAAGTGTTTAAATTCCCTCCTAAGTCAGGAGTTGTTAAACCTAATGCCAGAACTTCTTCTAATGCTCTCTCTATCCTATCAGCCGCTTCATACTCTCCTAAATATCTAAGCATCAACACAGCACTTAATATTGTAGCAGTAGGATTTGCTATTTTTTTTCCAGCTATATCTGGGGCTGAACCATGAACTGGCTCAAATAATCCGTGTTCATCTCCAATATTAGCAGAAGGGGCTAAACCTAAACCTCCAACAGTTCCAGCCGCTCCATCTGAGAGAATATCTCCAAATAAATTGGATGTTACTACAACATCAAAGGTCTGTGGTTTAGTAATTATATACATGTTCATTGCGTCTATATAATAATCTTCTGCTTTTATATCTTTATATTCCTCAGATACTTTGTAAAATACTCTCTTAAATAAACCATCAGTTATTTTTAAAACATTTGCTTTATGGGCACAGGTTACTTTTCCTTCTTTACCCATTTTTTTTCTTTCCCTTGCTAAATTAAAGGCAAATCTAAATATTCTCTCGCAAGCCTTTTCAGTTATAACTCTTGTAGCAGTTGTTATTCCTTCATCTATCTCTGCTTCAACTCCCTTATAAAGCCCTTCAGTATTTTCTCTAACAATAACATAGTCAATATCTGGCCTTAGGCATTTAACTCCTTTGTATGCTTTTACTGGTCTTACATTGGCATATGTATCTAAGATATGCCTTAATTTTACAATAACATCTGCCGCAGTCTCTCCAGCAGCCCCAAATAAAACAGCATCACAATCTAAGGCAGTTTCAATAGTTTCTTCTGGTAATGCTTTTCCAGTTCTTTTATAAACTTCATCTCCTGCTTCTGCATAAACAAACTCAAATGGTAATCCTGTAGCTTCTAAAACTTTTATTGTAGCAGGAATTACCTCCTTACCTATTCCGTCTCCTTCTATAACGCATATTTTATGCATAACTCTCACCAAATTTATTTTTGTGTTGGGATATTAATTATTATATAGCACAATAATGATAAATACCCTACCTAATATAAAAATTTACCAATAAATTTTATGGTGATTAAATGAATGAGAACTGGATAGAATTGGAAAAAAAGTATCATCTTCAAATTTATAGAAGGTTGCCTGTTGTTTTAGTTGAAGGTAGAGGGATGGAAGTTTATGATATTGAAGGAAGAAAATATTATGACTTTTTAGCTGGAATTGGAGTTAATAATGTTGGACACTGTCATCCAAAAGTAGTTGAAGCAATAAAAAAGCAGGCAGAAACATTAATTCATACATCTAACATATATTACACAATTCCACAAATAAAACTTGCTAAAAAATTAGTAGAGTTAAGTGGATTAGATAAAGCATTTTTCTGCAACAGTGGGGCAGAGGCAAATGAAGGGGCTATAAAGTTTGCGAGAAAGTATGCATCAAAGGTTTTAGGGAAGGCTGGAGGAGAAATAATTAGTATGTATAATGCATTTCACGGTAGAACTTTAACGACATTGGCGGCTACTCCAAAACCTAAGTATCAAGAAGGATTTTATCCACTTCCTCAAGGATTTAAGTATGTGCCTTTCAATGACTTAGAAGCGTTAAAAGAAAGTATATCAAATAAAACTTGTGCCATAATAGTAGAGCCAGTTCAAGGAGAAGGAGGGATTAATGTAGCTGATAAAGATTATTTAAGAGGAGTTAGGGATTTATGCGATGATAAAAATATTGTTTTAATTTTTGATGAGGTTCAGTGCGGTATGGGTAGAACTGGAAAAATGTTTGCCTACGAGCACTATGGAGTTAAACCAGATATAGTAACTTTGGCTAAGGCCCTTGGAGGAGGAGTTCCTATTGGGGCTGTAATTTTAAAAGAAGAAATAGCAAAATCTTTAAACTATGGAGACCACGGAACAACTTTTGGGGGGAACCCTTTAGCGTGCTCAGCGGCATTGGCTTCAGTAGAGGTTATAGAGGAGTTAATTAAGGACAATAAAGTTATAGAAAAAGGAGATTATTTCATTCAAAAACTCAAAAATCTTAAAGAGAAATATGATTTTATAAAGGAGGTTAGAGGTTTAGGTTTAATGATTGGTACTGAACTTGAATTTAACGGTTCTGAAATCGTTAAAAAAATGCTCGAAAGAGGATTTTTAATTAATTGTACATCTGATGTAGTTTTAAGATCTTTACCACCATTAATAGTAGAAAAAGAGCATATTGATAGTCTAATTGATACATTAGACGATGTATTTTCCAAAATAGAGCAAAAATAAAATATTAATCTAAATTATTTTATTATTTTTTTGAATTTACCACTTTAACTAATATAGCGTTTGTGGGACACCTACCAGCACAAAATTTGCAGTTGTGACAGTATTCAACATCATAAGCGTAATATTTTCCATTTTCATCTTTTTTCCAAATCAATGGCCCCTTTGGACAAACATCATAACATCTTCCACATCCTATACATTTTTCTTTATCTACTATAATTTCAACAGCCATTTTCATCCTCCAAAATTTTTATATATTTGGTATGTTTATGTTATTAATAAAGTTTATTATTATCCGAAATTCGGTGATACTATGGATGTAAAAGATTTAAAAATTATTGAAATTCTTATGAAAGACGGAAGAAAATCATATACTGATATAGCGAGAGAGTTAGGAACAAGTGAAAGTTCCATAAGAAAGAGGGTAAAAAAATTGGAAGAGGAGGGGGTTATTAAAGGATACACGGCCATAATTGACCCTTCAAAAATAGGATACAATGTTGTAGCATTAACAGGTTTTGACACTGAGCCAGATAAATTTTTAAGTGTAGCACATGAACTCTGCAAATTTGAGGAGGTTAAAAAAGTCTTTACATCTACGGGAGACCATATGATAATGGCGGAGATTTGGGCTAAAAATGGAAAAGAATTTTCTGATTTAATTTTTAATAAGATTGGAAAAATTGATGGAATAAAAAAGATTTGTCCAGCCATTATTTTAGAGCAAATAAAATAAATTATATTCGGTTATTTAAAGTATCTTTCTAATATCCCTTTTAACATTTTTGCATGTCTTGCTTCATCTCTACTTGATTCATCAAAGAAGTCGTGAGCTGGGTCAATTCCTAATTCTTTTGCTTTTGTTGCTGCTGCTTTCTTCTCTTTATTAGCCATACATTCTCCTTTTAACATCATTTCAATATTCTCCTTTAAGTTTTCTGAAATCAATCCATTCATTTCTGCAAAGTGTGCTGCGTGCTGAGCTTCTTCCATCGCAATTCTTATTAAAACTTCTGCAACTTCTGGTAATCCTTCTCTTTGTGCTTGTCTTGCCATAGCTAAATATAAACCAACTTCTTTACACTCTCCTTCAAAGTTTGCTTGAACTTCTTTCTCTAACTCTGTTCCTTTTGTTACTCCAATTTTGTGTTCATTTATTAACTCTAACTCCATCATCTCACCTTATATTATTTTTATTAACTTTTTATTGAATATCTAATAATTATACTACATAATCACGATATATAACACTATCGGTTCGAAGTTCGTAAAATATTTAATGAATAATTTAAATTTTAGTCAATATTCACCATTTCGTCATTTATAACAATACCATTCGCTTTAAACCACTCTCCATATTTTTTATCTGGTTTTGCTATATGCATAGATAGCCAACCCACTAAAAAGGATAAAGCAGTTCTAAAATCTTCATCTGAACCATTTTCAATTTTTGGAAGAAGTTTTTCAATAACTGTTTTAACGAAAATCTCATGTGTTTTTCTATGTCTTTCTAAGTCAGGATAACCATATTTTTCCATAACCTCCTCTTCGTGTTTGAAGTGTTTTGCAGCATAATTTACAACTCTCCTCTTTAACAATTCTTTTGCTTCATCTTTTTTTCCTTCCATTAATAATGTATAAATTTCATTTAGTGTTTTTACTAAAAATTTATGCTCATCGTCAAACGCTTTAATTCCTGTTTCGAGATCTTTGCTCCACTTAATTATTTCTGCCATATATATCACCCACTTTTTATTTTTACGCATTTGTGTAATTTTTAAATGTAATATCAGTTTTCAAATATTTTAATTACTATTTAAAGTCTGTAATAATTGCCATTTAATATCTTAATATATTATATTTAAATATATAAATGCATAAGGTAAAAATTAAATAGTTAAAAAGAAAAAGTTAAAAATTATTCAATTTTCAATTCCTTAATCTTCTTAGCTAATTCTTTACCCATATTGTAGCAGTTAGTTAATTCATCTTCTGTTGGAACATAGTATAATTCATACTGGTCGATAACATTAAATCCACAGTTTGCCAACTCTTCAGCAATCTTCTTAACTGCCCCTCCTTCTCCACCCATTGAACCAAAGGTTATAGCCAATCTCTTAAATCCAGTTCTATTAAATTTGAGACCTTTTAAGTAGTATATAATATCTCCAATTGATGGATATGGCTCATCGTAGATTGTTGGAATTCCAAAGAGGACTGCCTTAGCGTCTAATATATCTTTAACTATCTCACTTCTTTCATCGTAGTGCAAGTAATACATTACTACATCAATACCTTCACTCATTAATCCTTCTGCAAATGCGTGAGCCATCTTTTGGGTTGAGTAGTGCATTGTGTCATAGACAATAACTGCCTTATCCTTAGCGGCTTTACCAGTAGCAAAGTCTTGATATGCTTTAATAACCTTCATTGGGTCAGTCCATATTTGTCCATGTGATGGAGCAATCATCTTTATTTTATCTAACAATCCTAAGTTGATAACTTCTTCAAATTTCTTCAATACGAGTTTTGATAATGGGGTTATTAAGTTTGCGTAGAACTTTTGATTAGCATCCATTAACACATATTCTGGAATATCCTTATCAAATCTCTTATGTGCTGGGAAGCATAAGTGCTGTCCAAATGCATCGTTTGAGAATAATATTCCTCCCTCGTTATAGAAGGTGAACATACTGTCTGGCCAGTGTAATAAAGGAGCCTCTAAGAATGTTAAAGTTTTTCCTCCTAAATCAACAGTATCTAATGATTTAACTACTTTGAAAGGAGCATTTTTTAATGATGGGTAATGCTTTTTAAGACCTTCAACTGCAACTTCAGTACAGTATATTGGTGCTTCTGGGAACTTTTTGTGAATTTCTGGTAAAGCCCCACTGTGGTCTTTTTCAACGTGGTTTTGAACAATTACATCAATTTTAAATTCTCTTCCTTCTTTTTCAAATGCATCCTTTATTCTACCCCACATTTGAGCAGAGGTTCCTGGATATGTGTTGTCTATTAAAGCAACTTTCTCATCTCCAAATACTAAATATGCGTTGTATGTAGTTCCTTTTAATGTGTAACCATGATACATTCTTATATCCCAATCTAAAACCCCCACCCAATATACTCCATCTGCTATTTTTACTGCATCTGCTTTCATAGTATCACCTAAGAATTTATTTTTAATATTAGTATCAATTATTATTTCAATCATCATTATATAATAACTTAACGGTTCGCATTTCGTTCGATTATATTTTTAATAGTTCAAAATTCGAATTATAGATAAATTTATGGTTAACTATAAAAGAATATTACTCTAAACACATAAAAATATAATTATTGTCCATATTTTAATCCCTGCCTACTACCTCTCTTTTTTAACTCTTCAATGACTTTATTCATAATTTTAAATCTATTTAAACTCCACTCTGGGGAAACTTTAAGATTATCTGGAACTTTGTCCTTTGATAATCTTTGAATTAGCACATAAGGGGATAGATGTTCTAAAAAGTCACAAACTAAATTTACATACTGTTTTTCATCTAAAGTTCTATATTCTCCTCTCCAATAAATTTCCTCTAATTTTGTTCCTTTAACAACTACTAATGGATATATTTTAACTGCATCAATCTCTAATAAAGAGAGAATTTTTGCTGTCTCCATCATTTCATTCCATGTCTCATTTGGAAGTCCTAAAATAATATGCCCACAAACTTTTATTTTTCTTTTGTGGCATTCTTTTATTGCTTTTATAATATCTGAAACTTTATGTCCTCTATTTAATATATCAAGTGTTTTTTGATGAACACTTTGTATTCCTAAGTCTATCCAAATGTCATAGCCATTTTCAACATATTCTGCCAAAATATCAAGTTTTTCCTTCTCTAAACAATCTGGTCTTGTTCCTATTGACAATCCAATAACATTATTATAGGATAAACAAAAGTCCCAAATTTCTTTTAATTTTTCAATAGGGGCATAGGTGTTAGTTCCTGGATAAAAATAAATATAAAACTTTTCAAAACCTTTTTTACTTTGATTTATCATCTGTTTTTCAATCTGCTCTTTTAATGGAATTTTTACATCACAGTATTTAACTGATATAGGTCTTCCCATTTCTGAACAAAATATACAGCCACCATTTTTTTTGTGAGGACATCCAAGACCAATATCTACTGGAATCTTAAAAATTTTCTCTTTAAATTTTTTCTTTAAGTAGATTCCATATTGTGCAAATAAATAACCTTCTTTATAAATCTCATCTATAATCTTAATATCGTTCAACATAAAACTCCCTCTATATTAAAGAATTTTGATTTAACTAAAAAATAAAAAATATAACAAAATATAGTTTAATGTTAATGTTGTTAGGTAATCAATATAAAGATATTGTCCTATTATAAGAATGGTGAGAGTTATGAATTTACATATAGATGAAAAAAGGTTATTAAAAATTTTTCAAGAAAAAAATAGAGATGAATTTAGTTTAGAGGAATTAGAAAAATATATGCAAAAAGAAAAAATATTGAGAGTTTCTTTATGGTTAAAAGGTAAGGGATTGGTAGATATTGATGAGAAGGTTAAAAAAATTGTTAATGTAGTTAATGAAGACGATTTCCCAGAGAGAAAGATTGCGAAATATTTAAAAGAAAACAATATAAAGGAAATTGAAATTAAAAAATTAAAAGACATTTTACCAAAAGAAGAAATAAATGCCGCATTAGGAGCCATAAAAAGAAAAAAAATTGCTAAAATCGAAAAAGGGAAAATTATATTTGACAATTTAGATTATAAAGATGCTGAGGAAGAGATATTAAAAAAGATTAAAGAAAATAAATACTTAGATAACTTTAGTGAAGAGGAAAGGAAAATTATTGAAATTTTAAAAAAGAGAGGATATGTAGATTTTGACGAAGAGAAAGAAGTAAAGATAAAATTAACTGAAAAAGGTAAAGAATTTATTAAAAAACCAATAGAAATTGAAGAAGAGATTACTCAACTAACAAGAGAGATTATAATAAGTGGAAAGTGGAAAAAGGCTTATATAAGGCCTTATGATGTAAAAGTTCCTACTAAAGTTGTATATCCTGCTAAGGTTCATCCATTAACGAGAATTATAAGGGAAGTTAAAGAAATTTTATTGGCAATGGGTTTTAAAGAGATTAAAAGTCCTATTGTTGAGACGGAATTCTGGAACTTTGATATGCTCTTTGAACCACAAGACCATCCAGCGAGGGAAATGCAAGATACATTCTTTTTAAAGTATCCTAATGTTGGAGAAATTCCAACTAATTTAATTGATAAAGTTAAGGAAGTCCATGAGAGATGTTGGAAATACAAATTTGATGAAAATGTATCCAAAAGATTAATTTTAAGAACTCACACAACGGCATCATCAATAAGATACCTCGCATCTCTATCAGAGGAGGAGAAAAATAAGCCACATAAAGTGTTCTGTATAGATAGAGTATTTAGAAATGAAGCAATAGATTATAAACACCTGCCAGAATTCTATCAATGTGAAGGTATAGTAATGGACGACAATGTTAATTTCAACAACTTAATAGGAATTTTAAAAGAGTTTTTGAATAGATTAGGATTTGAAAAAGTTAGATTTAGACCAGCATACTTCCCATTTACCGAGCCATCCTTAGAGGCGGAGGTTTATTTAGAAGGAAAAGGTTGGCTGGAAATATTAGGGGCTGGAATATTTAGACCAGAAGTATTAGAGCCAATAGGAATAAAAAAACCTGTCTTAGCGTGGGGTATTGGATTTAGTAGATTGGCAATGCTAAAATACAACTTAACAGATATTAGAGAATTACATAAAAATGACCTAAATTGGCTAAGGAGAATTTAAAGGATGATTATAATGGAAGATATTATTAAAGATGCATACATTGAATCAATTAAAAATATTAGGAAGGGAGATAAAGAGGAAGAGGTAAAAAAAATCCAAGAGAAAATAAAAAAGGCAAAAAAAATCATCGTGGCTACAAACAATGAAAAGAAATTTAAAGTAATAAAAGATATTATGTTAAAAGTTTGTAATGCACAAATAAAGATGATTGATATTGATACAAAATTTGCTGATTTAACAAGAATGCCAGCTTTGTATAAGGGTTTATTAGCTTTAGATACTGAAAAAGGAGATATATACATTTCAAGAGGAAGGTTGGGAGTTCCAGGCTCTGGCTCTATGCTCATTATATTGGATGAGAAAGGTAGGATTTTAACTGCCTCTTTATCTCCTTCTTCAGTAATCCATAAGGAAAATATAGAAAAAAGAATTAAAGATGAGTTAATTGATGCGTTAAAAAGAATAGGAATTTCTATAAATTAGAGGTGTTACTTATGCAGTATGGCATAACTGAAACAGTAAAAACAATTTATACAAGGACAAAAGTTATTGATGTAATAAATGAAATTGCTAAGAAGAAATTTAATGCAATTAGAAACTTCTTAGAAGGAGAGGAATTCAAAGAAACTGTAATTATTGGAGTTTATTTGTGGGGAAACTATGTAGCTCATAATTTATTAGAATATTCAGATAAAGTTTATTTAGTGGATATACACGAGTTTATGAAGAATTTCGTTTCAAATGGAAATATAAAATTTTTACATTTAAATGAATTTAAATTAAAGTTGATGAGAAATGAGATAAATCCTGATTTAATTATTGATTTAACTGGGTTAGGTGGAATTGAGCCAGAATTTTTAAGTAAATTTGACCCAGAGGTTTTCATTGTTGAGGATCCAAAAGGGGTTTTTGATGAAGATATTTATGAAACAGACAACACTTATGAAAAGGCAAATATATTCGTTGAAAAGGCAAAAGTTGGAGTTTTAAAAACATATAGAAAGGCAAGAGTTTCAAAAACATCTGGAACTATGACATTAACGATAGATACAATAGTAGATGCCGCAAAGGAAATAATTTCGTTAGATGGCGTTCTTTATGCTATACCTAATTTAAGATACTATGAAGGGATATTATTCCACGAAAAAGATAGTTATAAATTTTTATCAGAAATTTCTCAGCCTGCTATTACAATTAGCACATTAAATGATGTGTTGGAAGAATCTGAAAAAATACTTTCAAATAATATTAATTTAATACATTCATTTGTTGAAGAACTGTAATATAAATAATTTTAATTTTTAAGTTTTTAATTTCTATTTTCTTAATCTTTTGGTTCTATTTTTATTAGGTTTTCTATTAATTAATTTTTGTAAAAAATTATAATGAGGGATAACTATGAAAGCTACAATTATAGGAGCTTCTGGTAGAGTAGGAAGTGCTACTGCATTGCTGTTAGCTAAAGAACCATTTATGAAAGATTTAGTTTTAATTGGTAGGGAACATTCATTAAATAAATTAGAAGGTTTGAAAAGAGACATTTACGATGCATTAGCTGGAACAAGAAGTGATGCAAATATATATGTTGGAAGTGATAATGACTTAAAAATTATTGATGAAAGTGACATTGTTATAATAACGAGTGGTGTCCCTCGAAAAGAGGGAATGAGTAGAATAGATTTAACAAAAGTAAATGCAAAAATTGTTGGAAAATATGCTAAAAAAATATCTGAAATATGTGACACAAAGATATTCGTTATAACGAATCCCGTAGATGTAATGACATACAAGGCATTAATAGATTCAAAGTTTGACAGAAGTCAAGTTTTTGGTTTGGGAACACACTTAGATTCTTTAAGATTTAAAGTAGCTATAGCCAAATTCTTTGGAGTGCATATAGATGAAGTAAGAACGAGAATTATAGGAGAACACGGAGACAGTATGGTTCCTTTATTGAGTGCTACATCTGTAGGGGGAATTCCTATTGACAAATTTGAAAGATTTAAAGAGTTGCCAATAGACAAAATTATTGAAGATGTTAAAACTAAGGGAGAGCAAATTATCAGATTAAAGGGAGGCTCAGAGTTTGGTCCTGCCGCCGCTATTTTAAATGTAGTTAGATGCATCGTAAATAATGAAAAGAGATTATTAACTCTATCTGCATATGTTGATGGTGAATTTGATGGAATTAAAGATTTATGTATAGGAATTCCAGTAAAAATTGGAAAGAATGGAGTTGAGGAAGTTGTAGCAATTGAATTAAGCGAAGATGAGTTAACTGCCTTTAAAAAATCTGCTGAAATTATTAAAAAGTATTGTGAAGAAGTTAAAAACTTATAAAAGTTAATTTTGGTGTAAAGACATGTGGAAATCTCAAATAGGTAAATTAATGCATAGTTTAAAGGCATTTAAAGGTTCTAAGCCATTGTTTGAAACTGATGATATGTTAATTGTCAAAGGAGTTTGTAGAGATGAAGAATTTGATAATTATGAAAGTATAAAAGATTATTTAAGAGATAAATTAAAAAAAGAAAATTTTGAGATTGTAGAGGATGTTGAAGAAATTGATAAGTTCATAAGTAAAATAAATGACATATTTAAAGAAAATCCTGCATATTTGGATACATTTGGCTTTGAAAAAATGAAGAAAAGTTTTGAAATGATTGGATGTGAATGCGATTATATTATTGCCAAAAAAAGAAACATTATGGTTGGAGTTTGCATGTATTTTGATAAAAAAAGAAAAAATCCTAAATTTGTTGAAGTTTTAGGAGTTCTTTTTCCCAAAATTTAATTTTTTTAAAAGCTCATCATCTAAATCATCCAAAGCCTCTTCTAAGAGATCATTTTCACTGTTCATAATGCTTTCAATAAAGTCATCAGTAACTTCAAATTTCATACTTTTTAATCTTTTTATGACTTCTTGTTCTTGTTCTATTTTTTCTTGTTGTAGTTTATTATACGTATTTATTGTTTTACTTTTATCTTTATTTAATAAAAATAATTTTGCAATAAAAATGACAGAAATAAGCCCACTAATTCCAAGTATAATCATAAGAGTAGTTCCAGTCATAATACTACCCATTATTCGTTATTTTTATAGTTCTAATAATATTAGATTATTTGAAATAAAAATATTTAATGTTTTTTAATGCTTTTTACTTCAAGTATATCTAAACTCATATCAACACTTTTAGATGAATGTGTCAATATACCTAATGAGATAACATCTATATTATATTTTGCATATTCTAAGATATTATTTTCGTTTATACCTCCACTAACTTCAATAATTGGTCTAAAATTGGTTTTTTTCTTAAAATCATCAATTATCTTTAAAGATTTTTCAATATCTTCCGGTTTAAAGTTGTCAAGCATTATTATATCTGGTTTTTCTTCCAAAACTTCTTTTAACTCTTCTAAGTTACTTACTTCAACTTCTATCCTTTTTGTAAAACTTACATTTTTTTTTGCTCTTCTAATAGATTCTTTTATTCCTACAATAGCTATGTGATTATCTTTAATTAAAACGCAGTCATCTAACCTAAATCTATGAGTATCACCCCCTCCAACATATACGGCATACTTTTGTAAAGGAGATAACAAAGGTAAAGTTTTTCTTGTGCAGGCAATTTTAACATTCTTATTAATACTTCTAACTTTTTTAACTATATTATAAGTATTTGTAGCTATCCCAGATAGATGCATCAATAAATTTAAGGCAGTTCTTTCCAATGTTAATATTGTTTTTGCATCTCCTTCAAACTCTAATATAACTCCAAAAACTTTATCTCCATCGTTATATAATTTTTTGCATTTTATATTATATTCTTTAAAAAATTCAACAATGAAATCAATTCCACATAAAATACACTCTTCCTTTGCTTTAATAACTCCTTTAACATTTACATCTTCTAAAATTACACTGTTTGTTGTAATATCTCCAAAACCTACATCGTATTCCAAAGATTTTTTTAAAATTTTTAGAGCATAATCTTTAAGCATAACTTATCCCTCAAAGAATTTTAGAAATATTTTAATATTTTTAGTTATTTAATTCTTAATATTAAACTTTAATTAATTTTATTTAATTAATTTAGTTAGTGATAATATGCTTAAAACACTACCACCAACTTTAAGAGAGAAAAAAAGATACATTGCATTTAAAATAATATATGATGAAGAGTTAAAAGAAGGAGAGGTAGTTAATTTAATTAGAAAATCTGTTTTAGATTATTATGGAGTTTGGGGAACATCTAAGGCAAATCCTTGGCTCGTATATTATGAATTTCCATATGGAATTTTGAGATGTCAGAGAGATAATGTTGATTATGTAAAGAGTTCTTTAATTTTAGTTAGAGAATTTAAAGATAAACCAATAAATATTATTTGTTTAGGAGTTTCTGGAACTATAAGAAAGGCAAAAATTAAATTTTTAGGAATAAAAAATCCAAAGAGGTGGTTTATATTTAAAAGGGAGAAATTAAAATTTAAAAAACAAAATAAATCGTAATTGGGGCGTGGTAATATGGGAGATAAAAAAATGATAAACGTAAATGTTGGTTTGTTTGGACATATAGACCACGGAAAAACTGAATTAGCGAGACAATTAACTGAGATTATATCAACATCTGCATTAGATAAGCCAAAAGAATCTCAAAAAAGAGGGATTACTATTGACTTAGGATTTTCCTCTTTCATATTGGATAATTATAGAATAACTCTTGTAGATGCTCCAGGACATTCTGAATTAATAAGAACAGCAGTTGGGGCTGGAAATATTATAGATGTTGCCTTATTGGTGGTAGATGCTAAAGAAGGGCCAAAGACACAGACAGGAGAGCATCTTTTAGTTTTGGATTTGTTGAATATTCCAACGATAGTTGTTATAAATAAAATAGATATTGCCTCAGGAGAGGAAATTAAAAGAACTGAAACATTTATGAGACAAATATTAAACTCTACGACAAATTTAAAGGATTCTAAGATAGTTAAAATATCTGCAAAAGCTGGAAAAAATATTGATATATTAAAAAAAGAACTTAAAAATTTGTTAGATAGTATAAATATTAAAAGAGACATAGACAGTTATTTAAAAATGCCTATCGATCACGCTTTTAAAATAAAAGGAGTTGGAACAGTCGTCGCTGGAACAATTCACAAAGGAAAGGTAAAGGTTGGAGATACTTTAAGAGTTTTGCCAATAAATCACGAGGTTAAAGTTAAAAGCATACAGTGTTTTAAAGAGGATGTTGATGAGGCTTATGCTGGAGATAGGGTAGGAATATCTTTGATGAATATAGAGCCAGAGAGTTTGTTTAGAGGTTGTATATTGACAGATGAAAATACAAAATTAAAAGTTATTGATAAGTTTGTGGCAAAAGTAAAGATTTTAAATTTATTTAAATATAATTTAACTCCAAAAATGAAGGTTCATATAAATGTTGGTTTATTAACAGTTCCTGCAACAATAATCCCATACAAAATAGAAAAAATTAACGATAAAGATGAGCCAATAGTTTTAAATGAAATTGTAGGAGGAGATTCTTGCTATTGCATATTTAAGTTAGATAAAAAGATAGTTGTTGAGGAAGGAGATAAGGTTTTAATAATGAGGTTAGATTTACCTCCAAACACTTTAAGAATTTGTGGATTTGGTGAAGTTGTTAGTTTTGAAGATGTTGAAGTTAAAAAATTAGTTGTAAAAGAAGGAAAAATTGTTAAAAAGAAAGATAAAATTTATATTGAGGGTTTGGCAAAATCTAAATTTTCAGGAGAAAAACTTATTGGAGAAAAAGTTTATGTTCCAGAAAAAAAAATTTGGGGAGTTATAAAAGGAACCTTTGGAACTAAGGGTTACTTAATTGCTGAATTTGATGGAAATGTAGAAGGAGGGGAGAGAGTAATTTTAAAAAGAGTTAGAAAGTGGGGTTAAATCCAATGACTTCATAAAAATCTACTGCAATAATTTTTATTTTTTTATCAATTAGATAGTTTTTTCCGTTGGTAGATAAATGATAAGGATTTATAAATAAAATTTCTCTATTAAATTTTATTGCTAAAAAAGGAGTTCCACCAAAAGTTTTTGAAAAATTAATAAGTTTATCTATATCCTCTTTACTTACATATAATTTCTCTTTCGATGAAGATTTACACTCAAATATTAAAATTTTTCCATTTTTTCCCGCTATTAAATCAACTCCTTTACTTCCAGCACTTCTAACAACTGCAAATCCTTCCTTTTCTAAAAGTTTTTTTAATTCTCTTTCAAAAGAACTACCTTTTCTATATTTATGCTTCATTTTTAATCCCTAATACCTTATCAATAACTTCCTTAAACTTTTCAACAGGTAGTTTTGAGTTTTTCTCTATTAATATATTTTCTTTCTCTAATATTTCCTCCATTGACTTTAATCCCTCTTTTTCAATTTTATCTAATGCTAAGCCAATTTTATCTAAAACTGCCTGTTCAGCCTCTAACTGATGAAATCCTTCTCTTGGACCTCCTCCTCTAAAAGCTCTACATCTTCTTTTATCCCAAATAGGATACCCTCTATCCTTACAAAATATTCTATTTTTTTCAAAACTTCTAATTTCTTGAGATACTTTATCTACTAAATCTTCTTCTCCTTCAATATAGGCTCCAAAGCAAGTTTCTTTTACCAGAATTGGTAAATTTAACGAATTTATGTATCTTACCAATTTTCCAGGAGTTGTTAAGGCATTTTCAGCCAAAACAATAACCTTTGTTTTTTTCATTATTCCACCAATATAACATCAGTTTATTATTCATATTTTAATTTTATATTTTTTAATATTTATTCTTCATTGTCTATAAAAAAGCTATACATCTTATAGGTGAAGCGTCGATATTATAGATTTTTAAAGGTAACCCTAAAAAATAAAACTCCTTATTAATCAAAAATTTTAAATTTTCATTTAGATTTTCAATAATTAGAATATTATTTGATAACAGTTTTTTATGTTCTTCATAACCACCTATAGTACATGCATCTATTCCAACGCACCTTATAAAACTATCAATTATATTATCCAAAAAAGGTATATTTGGAATTTTCTCGAAATATTCCTTTCTTGCCCAGTATTTACTAAATCCAGAATATATCAATAATATTTCACAATCTAAAAAATTATCTAAGTTATTTTTTTGTAAACTCTTTAATGATACACATTTGCATCTTCCTTTAATAATTCCATCTTCAAAACAAATTTTATTTTCTAAACCTATATGCTTAGGATAATCAATATGAGTTCCTAAGTGAGAACCTATAATAATCTCAGATATTATAAAATTTCCTACCTTTTTTTCAGTGATTTTTAATTCAGGATCTCCTGGATATGGGAAGTTAATTAATGGCTGAGTTAAATCTAAGATTTTCATATTTCCACACTACTATTTTATTCTAATATTTTTATATTTAGATAAATATCAGTTAAATATAAATAGTCCTTCGATATACTAATATATAAAGTTTTCGAAAGATATATAAGGATAGAAGAATTATAATGTATCAAAATATATAGAGGGAGCAATTTGAAAATAAAAATCCTTCATAAAACTCCTAAAGGTTTTTTGATAGGAAGAGGGAATAGAGAAGTTAAAATTAATTCAGTTGTTACTTACAAAAATAAAAAAATTGGGAAAGTTATTGATATTTTTGGACCAATTACTAATCCTTACATAAAAATACGCCCTATTAATAAAGATATCGAAGTTCCAGATATTGTATATATTAACAATTATAAATTTAAATATAAAAATTATAGAAAAAACTAAAAATTAATGGTGTAGGGTTATGGAAACTTTAAAAACTACCGAAAAAATCGAAAATAAAGAAAATTCAAATGAAGAAAAAAAGATTGTACAAAAATCTGAAAAAAAAGATGATAATAAAGAAAATATTAATAAAGAGGAAATTGTCTGTCCTATCTGTGGTAGTACTAAAGCTATTAAAGATTATGAAAGGGCAGAAATCGTCTGTGCTCAGTGTGGATGTGTTATTAAAGAGAAGTTATTTGATATTGGACCAGAGTGGAGAGCATTTGACCATGAACAGAAGATTAAGAGATGTAGAGTTGGAGCTCCAATGACTTACAGTGTAGATTATAACGAACCTATTATAATTAGAGAAAATGGAGAAATAAAAGTTGTTAAAATTGGAGAACTTATAGACAAAATTATTGAAAACTCTGAAAATGTTAAAAGAGATGGAATTTTAGAGATTGCCAAATGTAAAGATATTGAAGTTATTGCCTTTGATAGTAACTATAAACTTAAATTCATGCCTGTTTCAGAGGTTTCAAGACATCGAGTTAATGAGATGTTTGAAATTGTTGTTGAAGGAAATAAAAAAGTTAGAGTTACTGGAAGTCATAGTGTCTTTACCATAAAAAATAATGAGGTAGTTCCAATAAGAGTTGATGACCTAAAAGTTGGAGATATTTTAGTTTTAGCAAAAAAATTGCCAAATGTTGAAGAAGAAATTGAACTTAACTTAAATAATATAAAAATAAAAGTAGATGAAAAATTTGCTAAAATATTAGGATATTTCATTGCCGAAGGATATTATGATGATAAAAAAATAGTATTCTCCTTTAACCCTAATGAGAAAAAGTATATAAAGGAAGTTGTTGATTACTTCAAATCCTTAAACTTAAATCCAATCGTTTATGATAAAAACTTAAATGTAAAAATTGAGATCAACAGCAAAATATTAGTTGAGTTATTCAAAAAATTAAATATAAAAAGTGGGGCAAAGAATAAAAGGGTTCCTCCAATTGTATTTAAATTCCCAGAAAACTTAAAAAGGGCATTCTTTATAGGATACTCCAATTTAAAATCCATCTCTACATCAAAAGAACTTATTGAAGATTTAGCATTCTTACTATTGCAGTTAGGAATTAATGCAAACTATGGAGAGGAATTTATTAGAGGAATTAAAGTATATAAGATAATAATTAATCCAAAAGATTTAGAGAAATTAAACTATCAGAAAATAAATAATATTACTAAAAAATACAACGATAGAAAACTCGAAAAACTCATCAACTCTGATTTCATATTCTTAAAGATTAAAGAAATTAAAAAAGTTCACCCAACTAACAACTATGCTTATGATTTAACAGTGCCTAATGCTGAAAACTTCGTTGCTGGATTTGGAGGGTTTGTATTACACAACACTATACACGATAAAGGATTATCAACAGTTATAGATTGGAGAAATAAAGATAGTTATGGAAAAGATTTATCTGCAAATAAAAGGGCTCAGTTGTATAGATTAAGAAAATGGCAGAGAAGAATAAGAGTTAGTGATGCCTCAGAAAGAAACTTGGCATTTGCTTTGTCTGAATTGGATAGAATTACATCAAAACTTGGATTACCAAGGCATGTAAGAGAAAATGCTGCTATAATATATAGAGAAGCAGTTGAAAAAGGATTAATAAGAGGTAGAAGTATAGAAGGAGTAGTCGCTGCTGCTATATATGCCGCATGTAGAAAGTGTAGAGTTCCGAGAACATTAGATGAGATTGCTGAAGCTTCAAGAGTCGATAGAAAAGAAATTGGTAGAACATATAGATTTTTAGCAAGAGAATTGGGAATAAAATTAACTCCTACTAATCCAATCGATTATGTTCCAAGATTTGCTTCTGAACTTGGATTGCCAGGAGAAGTAGAATCTAAAGCTATACAGATATTACAAAAAGCCGCTGAAAAGGGATTAACAAGTGGTAGAGGGCCTACAGGTGTAGCTGCTGCGGCAATATATATAGCAAGTGTCCTTCTTGGATGTAGAAGAACTCAAAGAGAAGTTGCAGAAGTTGCAGGAGTAACAGAAGTTACAATAAGAAATAGATATAAAGAACTAACTGAACACTTAGATATTGATGTGACACTATAAAATTTTATATTTCATTTAAGAGGTGGTATTATGGGATTATTAGATAAATTACAAAAAAAAAATGAGATTGGTAAAAGACCAGAGATTTTTAAAGAAGATACTTTATTAAAAAAAGATATATCAGGCGAAAAGAAATTAAAAAAAAGTAGGATATCTCAGGAGGATGTTATAGATCACTATACAGTTACGGTTGATGAAATTACTTTTGATATTATAATACAAAAAAAAGAAGGGTTTATATATTATATAGTCCCAGAAATTGAGAAAATGTCCTCTGCTCTATCATCTCTTACAAAAGATTATATAAATTTAATAAAAATGCAGATTGGAGACTTAGGTTTAAGTACTTATGAACAAATAAGTAATTTTCTCTCAAATTTTTCAATAAAGTACAATGTACATATACCACATATTCATTCTTTGGCTAAATATTTCTATTTAATATCAGGAAGGTTAGGATTATTAGAAATTCCAATAAATGATGATAGATTAGAAGATATTATGGTTAATGGATATAATCTCCCTGTCTATGTTTTTCATAGAAAACATCAAATGTGTGAAACAAACATTATTTTAGATAGAAACGAAGTAGATAGAATTATTGAAAGTATTGCAAATTTAGTAAATAGACCTATTGATTCAAGATATCCTATGCTTGATGCATTTTTACCAGATGGTAGTAGAGTTAATGCTACAACTGCTGATATAACAATGAATGGAGCTACTATAACCATAAGGAAGTTCTTAAAAGATCCACTAACAGTTATTGACTTGATAAACTTTGGAACTTTAGATATAGATACAGCCGCATTTTTATGGCAAGCTGTTGAAGGACACTTTGGAGCTAAACCAGCAAACACATTAATTGTTGGAGGTACGGGTTCTGGGAAAACAACATTATTAAATGTTCTATCTTTATTTTCAATGTATAACGAAAGAATCATAACAATAGAAGATACTCCTGAATTGCAAATTCCTCATAAACACGTTATAAAGATGGTTACAAGACCTGCAAGACCTGGTATGCAAGAGTATGAAATTACTATGGATGATTTAATTAAAAATGCTCTAAGAATGAGACCAGATAGAATATATGTTGGAGAAGTTAGAGGAAAAGAAGCCCATTCACTACTCGTTGCTATGAATACAGGACATGACGGTTGTTCTGGAACATTACATGCAAATAGTGCCGAAGAGGCTATTTTAAGATTAACTAGTCCTCCAATGAATGTTCCAAAAATAATGCTAACAGCTTTGGACTTTATTATTCACCAGCAAAGAATTAGAAGAGCTGGAAAAACTGTAAGAAGAATTTTAGAAATAGTCGAAATTGTTAAAGGTGGTGGAGAAAATAATGAAATAGCTAAAACTAAACTTTATGAATATAACGGTTTGAAAGATACCTTAGAAAGAAAAGGAATATGTATGTGGGAAGAAGAAGTTTGTGAAATTGCAGGAATATCAAGAGAAGAATTATATAGAGATAGAGAAAATCGAAAGAAAGTTTTAAAATATTTATATAATAAAAAAATTAGACAGTTAGAAGATGTTGCAAAATATATTATGAAATATCAAATAGATCCTAATTCAGTGTTAAAATTAGTGTAAATAATAAATTTTTATTATTGGGGATCCTAATGGCTAAAAATATAAAAAGTATAAAAGAAAAACTTAAAAAACTTAAAATAAAGATTGATATATTGCTATATAAATGGGGACTTAAACCACTTGACGCTTCTCTTATAAATGAATTAAAAAAACAGGGTGAATTAGTAGAAATACCCACATTTCATGATGTTTATGTTGAACCTGATGACATATTATTAGCTGAGAAATATAAAGAATATGAATATTTATTTTATGAAGAAGAGTTTATTAAAAAACCTGCGGAATATTTATCTAATATTTCAAAAAATTTAAAGTTTTTTTCAAAAAATTTATTAAGGTATATGGGTTACGAAAATGAGATAGAATATTTTAAAAGAGTTGTTGTATATATAATAATAGTATTTATGGGATTACTAATATTAGGAATTTTAAATAATAATATTTTTGAGGGATTAATAAACGGATTTATTGGAGCCATAGGTGTTTTGATACTTTCATTATTTTATCCAAAACTTAGATTAATATTATTTAGAGGAGAAATAAAAATTCAAGTATTATTTGCTTTAATTTATATGATATCATTATTAAGATCCGGAGCATCCCTTCCAGAGGTTCTTGATGTTCTTTCAAAAAGTTATGAATATGGTATAGTTTCTTTCGAAGCTAGAAATATAATCAAAGATATTACAATTTCTGGTTATAGTTTAGTAGAAGCTTTAGAAAGAGCTAAATTAAGAACAGAAGTTCCAATATTAAAAAAACTATATGATCAACTAATTATTGGATATAACAAAGGTAACCTAGATTTATTATTGGAAAAACTATATGAAGATATTGTGAGAACGTCTTTATCTAAATTAGACACATCAAAGTTTTTAATACAAAATTTAGGAAATCTAACCTTTGGAGTAGGATTAATACTTCCATTTAGTGGAATGATAATATCTACTGTAATGTCTAATCAAGGATTTAATGGAATATTAAATACTATAGATCTTTTACTCACAAAAATTGGTCCATTATTAACCTTAATATTTGGAATATTTGTCAAGTTAAAGATTGAATAAAATAGGGATAGTTATGAATAGATATTTTGATCTTATTTATTATAAAACTATTAAAAAGAATACGATACTTTTACGAAGGCTTGGTAGATATATTGATGAAAAAATATTTATAAGCTATATAATTTTAATTTTTATAATTTCAATAATAATTGGTTTATATTTTCATCTATCATTAAAAGGAATTGCAATTTTAGCATTTATATATACTGGGGCAGCATTATCATTACCAACTATTTTATATGAAAATAAAATAGAGACATTAGAAAATAACATTCCAAACGCATTGTATGTTATGATATTGGCTCTTGAATCTGGAAGATCTATAAACGAAGCTATAGAGGAAGTAGTAAAGAGTAATATAAAAGAGGTTAGCACCGTTTTTAGAAGAATCCTATATTTAATGGAAAAACAAAAACTAAGCTTTGAAGATGCTGTAACAGTTGTCTCCACATTATACGGTTCAAAAGTTTTAAAAATGTTAGCTAAAATTTTAATTGAGAATAGAAAATATGGAGGAAATTTAGCAGAACCATTAAAAATTTTAGCAAAAACTCTTGAAGATCTAAAACTTTATAAAAGGCAGTTATTAAGTGTAACAGCTACTGGGTTAGCATTAGGTTTCATTATATTATGTGGTATTGTCCCAACAATTGCCGCAGTATTGGGAGCTTATTTAATAGTCACATCAAAGATGGTTGGTGGTATGGGTAATATACCCCCAGTTACGCCTAAAGACATTTCAAGAGGTTTAGAAATTATACAAATGGGTACTACAATAATAGGTATGCTATTTGCCATACCAATATATGGACTAAAAATTGAAAGGATGTTTTTAATATCCTCTATAACTATGACTTCTGGTATTTTAGCATATCATGTAATTCTAACTTTTGCTCCAAGATTATTCTCCTAATATATTATTTTAAATAACTATTTATTTCATCATTTAGTTTAATTATTCTAATAAGTGATGGATGATTTTTTCCAAGTCTTTTTTCAAATTTTTTTATAACATCATCAATTTCTACTCTCTTGGTTTCAAATATTAAGTTATCTGCGTGAGCTACTATTTTCTCCTCCAATGTTATTGGCAAATAATTTTTAGGGGGTAATCCAAGTTTTACAGCCTCTTCTTTAGTAATTCCAGCCCCTATATGTCTCTCAGCTATTAACGCTATTCTTTCATCAAATCCATACATTCTTAAAATATTAGCCCCAACAACTCCATGCTCTATTCCATGAGTTATACTCCTTCCAATATCATGTAATAAACCCCCTAATCTAACAAGTTCCACATCAACACTATATCCATTGTTTTTTATAGACAAGGCTATTTCATAGGAATATTCAGAAACAGCCAAACAATGCTCTACAACATTCTTAGGACATAGATTTTTTAAAATAGACAATGCTTTTTCAAAATTCATAATCTCCCGTAGTTTTATTTTTTATTATATGATGATGTTTTTAAATAAGGATTATTTTTTAATTCATCTTTTAAAAATTTTATTTGTTCTTCTAAATCTTTAATTATTTTACTATTATCAAATTGTTGTAGCATATTTCCACAACTTGGACATTCAAAGTTATAATCCATAGCTTCATCAAATGTAAATCTAATATTGCACTTTGGACAGTAAAAAAATATGTTATTTTTTTCAAACTCCAACTTTTTTTCAAGATCATTTATTAATTCAGTTATTTTTTTTCTAACTACATAAGGAAGTTTTTCAAGTGTTGGTAGCCAAGTATAGGAATACCAATTAGTATCCTCATCCTTCCATCTTTTATAATCAACTAATCTTGCATCATACAACTTATAAAGTAACTTCCTAACTACATTAAGTTTTACTCCTAATTCTTTTGCTATTTCCTCCTCTGTTGTTTCATTCTTTTCTAATAAAATATAGATAATATCAAATCCTCTCTCATCTCCTTCAAATATGTTAAATAGAACTTCCTGTATTAATGGATCATTTAGCATTTCATATATTTTTTTTATCTTCTTCTCTTTTTTCATACTCTACACACTCCTTATAAACTCTGTTTATTATTGATTTAATATTTTCTTTTGCAATTACTGTAACTATTGGTTCCCCTTTTTCGATAATTGCATTTTTTTTTGGAATATCATAAACAAAGTTTCTTTTTGATATATTAGCAATAATTTTTTCTTTAGCAAACAGTATTCTCTTTATATATATCTCTTTTAATCTAATCTCACTAAGATATTTATAGTCTAATAAAACTCTTGCTAAATTTTTTGATGAACTCATCTCTATAATCTCATAAGTTCCTAAAATTCGAGGATTTATATCAACGATATATGGCTCATTATCTCTAATTAAAAAATCGATGCCATTCATACCTTTTAATTCAAAAACTTCTATAATATCTTTAAATATATTAATATAATTATGGGATAATTTTAAATATGGTGTTAAATTTCCAGCATACATTCCATTAATAATAATTTGTTTGTTAAAGGTTATAAATTTATTGTCTATGAAGTTGGCACTAAAACTTTTTCCTTCAATAAATTCCTGAGCAATAACTGGAAATTTAATTTTATTAATTATTTCTTTTTTGAAATCATTTAAATTTAGTTTTAATAAATATCCTCCACTCCCATAAATTGGTTTTAATATACAACAGTTAAATTCTTCTAAAAATTTATATAATTGATTTTTATTATTGATTTTTTTAGTTATTGGAATATTGTATCCTAATTTTTCTAATTTTTTGTATGTTTTGAACTTGTTAGATATCTCTTTTATCTTTTTTGGCTCGTTTCCCACAACCTTATCCCATTTTGGTATTTTCGAATTTTCAGATTCAAAAACACCTGATGTTATAAAAACATAATCAACATTATCAATTAATTCATCAGCCTTTTCAATTAATTTATTCTCATCATAGTTTTCTCTTAATTTTCCATGATTGTAAGGATCTATAAAATAATATTTTACATCTGCATTTAAATCTTCTGGAGAGTAGTATGATACTGAATATAAAAAAAATCCTAATTTTTTTAAAGAATTAACCACTGGTCTTGTATTTATTCCAACAATTAAGGCTTTCAAATTATCACTCATAAATTCATAAATTGTTTTCTTATTTCTTATCTTATTATAAAAATAAAAATTTATCTTTATTCATTTTCTATTTCTTTTCTTAACTCTCCAAGTGTAGATACTTTTTCAGCATAGGCATCATGCCTGTGAATACTTTCCATGTTAATCTGTCTAATTAAGACTTTTGTTTCATCAGGTAGATGTTTAAACTTTTCCACAATTCTTTTAGCCATCTCTCTAACGCAGTCTTCAACAAATTTAGGATTTTTATGACTCTGCTCTACTACATAAGCCTCATCACTTCTTTTTAAAATCCCACAAATTTCTGCACTCATTGATTTTTTGATTATATCTATAATTTCCATAATTTCTATGTCGTAACCAGTAGGAATTTCCAATATAATTCTTCCAATTCCTCTCTGATTATGTGTAGCAAAAATAACAGAATCAATGATTTTTTCTATATCTTCATCTGAAAATCCTTTTTCCTTCAATCTTTTAATAGATATTTCTTTTATTAAATTTTGCGCACATGGGCAGGCTGTGATTCCAACAACCTCTGCTCCAACAATTTTTGTTAATTCAATTCTATCCTCTTTTTTTATTCCTCTTGCTCCTCCCATAATTTTATGAATTTCTTGAGAATATTTTCCAGATATAGGACTCTTTTCTTTTGTCATAAAGTCACTAACCATAAAAACCTCTGCCTCTGTAGCATATTCGTGTTTTTTAAATAATCCTTTAACAATCTCTTCACAAATAGTTTCCATCTCATAACTATCTATTTCTAAGGCCTCATCAATAATTCTTTCTATAACTTCTGGATTTCTTGACATATGTATTCCTTTCTGAGAACTTGGAAGATTAACAAAAACTTCAAAAGTTGATAGCAAAATTATAGGTCTTTTATTTTTTCTTTTCAATCTAACGAGTTTTTTTAAGTTTGTAATTCCTACTCTTGTCAATGATATTTTAACATCTGGCTCAAAATTTTGTATATCATATTTCCAATTCATCATCTTCACCTATTAAAACATCCCTAAGTTCTTTAGATAGTATATAATAAACATTGTTTCCATCCCGTTCTTTATAAATATATCCCATCTCATAAATGTCAGATAAGTGAGTCCCAATAGTGCTTGGAGATTTTTTTAGATACTCAGAAAGTTGAGTTACTGTTGCAGACCCTCCAAGTTTTGCCATGACCTTGACAATTTCAGACTGTGCAGGAGTTAAGTGATTTAAAATCTGATGCCCTACACTAATTCCAAGAGAATGTATTGCCTTTTTTACTACATCTTCATCAATTTTTGTTAAGCCATGTTTTATTGCTATGGAAATTGATTCTGAACATGTCATTATTATCTTTCTTGGGATCCCATCACATTCTTCAACTATCCTATGTATAGCATTTTCAGTAAATGGATCTAATTCATCAGATCCTTCAACATGGGCATCTTCTAATCTTCTTATAATTAAATCGTAAGATTCATCTTTAGATAATGGAGGCATGTTTATTATTTTTGGAATTCTATCTTTTATTGGGGGAGATATTTTTGTTAAATCATCCATTAATGTTGGAGATCCCGCCATAAATGTCAATATTCCCTCTTCATATAAAAATGAATGGAAAAATTGTAATAATGACAAACAACTCTTTTTTGCAAATTGGTCTGCCTCATCAATTAATATTATACATAATCTATCTGGACTTTTAACTTCGTTTATTAAATATTCTAAATCTCTCTCTATTCTTTCTCTTGGATAATGTATTGGAACTTTATCTCCGTAGTTGTTTAATTTTCTATACATATCTAAGATTCTATTAGAATGTTCCATATAGTCAGTTTTTATAGTTCCACTCATCGTAATAATGTTTTCAGTTAAGATATTGTATAATAGTTGTATCAAAAACTGTCTTGGAGTTACTTGAGATGCAGTCATCTCTACTACCCAATGTCCCTGCTTTTTTGTTGCATAGTATATAATGTTAAGCATTGAACTCTTTCCTATACCCTTAGTTCCAACTATTGCCGCATTTGCCACACTTCCATGTAAGGCTGATCCTAAAATCTCCCCAATTTCTCTCAACTCACTAACTCTCCCTACAAAAAACTTAGTGTTTCCTCTTATGGGCTTTTCAGAAAATGGATTATATTTTAATTTTAACTTGTGCATAGTACTCGCTATTGAACTCGCAGACATTTGTATAAACTCTATTGGGTCCATATCCCTCTCACCAAAATAACGTATGTTTTTCGAATTTTTGTTTTGACTATTTTATATATATTTCGAAAGTTAGAATCTTCAAATTTTAATTAATTTTTATATATGAATTAACTATGAGTATAGATAATTTTAAATTACTTGTGAATCTAACAATAAAATATAGGAAATATTGTGAATCTAACTTTAACTTATGTAAAATCACAATCGAACATTCTCAGAATTAAACTTGAATAAAATTCTAAATTATATATATACTATTATTATGAAATAAAGATTTTTTGAATTTTTCTCATAGAAATAAAATAAAAACTAGAAATTTAAAAAATTGTGAATCTAAAATTTTTAGACAAAATAACTATGAATCAAAAAGTATATATAGTATTAACAATACTTAAAAAATTTGATATAGAAGTATATTAAAAAATATTTTAGATATCACATAAATAAGGAATAAATATTTGAGATAAAATGATTATACAACTTAAAAATTCCCAAAATGTCAGTAATACTATACTGCGTAATACTGAAGAAAATTAAAGTCATGAATCAAAAACTTTATAAATAATTAGCTTAAAAATAATTGAGTAAATATAAAATTTTGATCAGAAATTTTACAAAATAATAAAAAAAGGTGTCAGAAATGGAAAGACTTCCATACGAATTAGTATCAACTATATTCAGAAAGGCTATTTTACATTATGTGATAATATGTGGCACAACCTATCCTCAATCACTCTCAAAAAATTTAAATATATCGAAAGGTCTTGCATGTTCTTTTTTAAGGCTGTGCTCAGCGTTAAATGTAATGAAAAGGGAAAGGGCTGGACATAAAGTATTATATTCATTTACAACCAAAGGATTGGCCATATTAAAAAGATTAGCCCCAGAAATATTCGATTTGAGTTTTTCGAATGTTTTCGAACATTTACATAAAAAGAAAATTGCTACTAAGTATTACCCACTAAGTAAGATAGGGTTTGAAATCAAATGGAAGAAGGATAAACTTGGTGGATATATATTTTCCTTCTTTGATTCTAATGGAGAGCATTTAGGTGATGTTTTTAGAAGCAATACTGGGCAATGGTGGTGTGTCATCTGCCAGTGTAATAACTGTAAACATATTGAATATCTGAAAAAACTCTATAAAATATTGGAAGATCAAAATGAATAAATTTCGAATTTTCGAGTCGCATGTATGTATATGGTCACTGAATTTGAAAAAATTTTATGAATTGAGAATTATCACAAAATTAAAATATTGATAATTATGCCTTATTTTTAAAAATAAATAGTATTAACTGGACTTTTTATTAAAATAAACAGTATATTGTTTCCATTTTTTATAAATATCAAAATTTTGACAATATTTTTATTAAATATTTTAATATTATTTTTTAATTAATCTTATTTTTGGTTATTTTTTGTTTTTGACATATATATAGTGTAATATAATATAATCCTATAATCTCTAACTTTGTGATAATTAAACTAAAAATTGATTGGGTATACCCTCTGGAATTATATACATACATGCGACTCGAAAATTTGAAAATCTTATAAGAAAATGCTATTTAAATTAAATTCCTTAAAGTATAAAATTTAATTCAAATAAGAAAAATTAGGAAGTGTCATATTTATGCACAACACATATGAAATAATAAAATATAACTATTTCGTATGATTGTAAAATTTTGTTATATTTTACTCGAAAATTCGAAAATCCGTATATTCCAAGATATGCTATCTAATAGGTAAATGGAAAACCAAGATTTGTAATATTCTTTATATTTTTGGATTAAATTTAAAAGAGTTCTTCGATTTAATTTTAATCTAAATCTTAATTTTCCTTTATATTTTATCTTTGTTAGAATTCCCAATTCGACCAAATCATCTAAATATTTATATAGAGTTGATAATTTATAATTAACTTTATATATTATATCTTCAATTTTAAACTTTCTTAGTTCAACAATAACTTCAACTAATTTTTTATATTTCGAATCAACTATATATGGTAAAATTTTAAGCCAAGGTATTTTTAATTCTCTAAGTGTTTTTATATTTCTTTTTGAATGCTTTAATATAATGTAAATCATGTCTAAGTTTCCGTTAGTTATTTTTAATAAGTATGACGCCACTTTTTTACTTATATAATAACCATGAACATGTGCAAAGTATTTTATTGTTGCCTCAGTATTTAAAATACCTTCTGGGAAAATCCTTTTAATTATTTTATGGCAGTCTATAGGATACCTTAAAACAACAGTTATATTGTTTTTTCTCAATACTTTAACAAAGTTTATAAAACTCTTTTTATAGTGCCACATTCTTATGTCGTGTATTTCTAAAACTAATATTGGATTTAAAGCTCTTAATAAAGAAATTACTTTTCCTATTACCTTTTCAAATTCCCATTTCCTTATATTTTTAAATAGATCACCTATTCCTCTATACCACGCCTTTTTTGCCCTATAATATTTATCAAATTTTATTTTTTCATCAATATATTCTAAAAGATTTTTTAGCCAATGAGCATTCTTATAATTCCTAAATAGATAGTATTTAGCTTTAATTTGGTAAATTAGTTTAGATATTGTTTTTTTTAAGTTAGGAGTGGCTAAAATTCTAATTATGGGTATATTCTTAGATACTATAAATTTTCCATTTTCATCCAAATTTAGTAAGTTGTATCTATCAGTTGGAATTAAATACAATCCATTTAAAAATTCCTCAGGAACTGCTTTTACAATTTTCATTTTTTAACCTTTTTTATTATTGCTAAGGATAGATAATCATTAAATTCATCAAAATTTAACTCTTCAAATTTTCCAATAGCCACTTTTTCATCATCAAATGTAACTCTTTTTACTAAGCCTATGATGTAATCATCCTTATTTTTTATCTTCTTTAATGCCTCTTTTAAATTTTTTGTTTTCATTACAATAATAGTATCAAATTCATCAATATATTTTTCTAAGTCTTTTCCTTGTGGAAGAATACAAAGTTTTTCGTCTCCTTCGACTAATGGAATGTTTAAAGCAGAGGCTGAGGCAAATATTGAAGATATTCCGTTAATTATTTCCACTTTAACACCATTTTCTTTTAAAAGTTTCCATATATATGAGAATGTGCTATATAAAGTTGGATCTCCTATAGTAATTATCGCCACTTCACCATCTTCATTTAAAATTTTTTTTAGTGCATCGTTCCAATATTTTTGTAATTTTTCTTTATCTTTAATCATTGGAAATAGTAATTCTTCTATATCTTTATCTTTAATGTAGTCCTTTACAATTTCATAAGCGATAGATTTTTTTCCTTGTTTAGATATTGGAATAAATACTTTATTAACTTTTTTTAAAACTTCTAATGCCTTTAAGGTTAGTAATTTTTTATCACCAACACCTACTCCAACCCCATAAACTTTTTCTACCATTTATATTCACCAAAAAATTATGTTCTAAAAATATCTTCTTCTTTTGGTCTAATTAAATCTTTTCCTTTTCCTTCACCAAAAGGAACTTTAGCCCCTCTAATTATTACAACTGGGATTCCTTCATTAGCCTCTCCCATAACAACATTAGCCATACTTGCCAACTCATCTGCAATGGCAACTTCAGTAGTTTTTAATTCTCTTCCAAATAAATCTTTTTCTCCTTTTCTATCCCACAATGCAATAATTCCACTAACACCTATTGCTATACCAACTGAACCTTTTCTAAAAGGTCTTCCAACACTGTCTGATATTATAACCCCAACTTTTTTTCCTGTTAATTTTTCAATCTCTTTTCTAATTTTTTCAGCACTTTTATCAGGATCTTTTGGTAGAGTTTTTATTCCATTTGATACATTGCTCTCATCAACTCCACTATTTGCACAAACAAAACCATGCTTAGTTTCCGTAATAATAAAATTCTTTCCAACCTTAACGATCTCTTTGGCCTCATCTAATATAACTTGAACAACTTTTGGATCTTTACCAGTTTTTTTTGCTAATTCAATTGCTTTTTTTGAAGGAATTATTTTGTTTCTATCAATTACATTTCCTTCCAATTTTGAGATTAATGTTTCTGCAATTACAATAATATCCCCATCTTTAATAGGATATTGAGAGATTAATTCTGCTATATTCACATTTTCATTACCTTTAAATATTGGTAATTCTAAGCCAATAACTTCTATTTTCCTTTTTTCTTTTATCATAAAAACCACACGTATGATTTTATATTAAATATTTAATATAAAAGTATATTAAAGTATAACATAATATATACTAATTGTATAATAAATAATAACTATGAAAACTATAATGAGGGATTGTATATGATAAGAAAATTTAAAGTTAAAGGTTTAAGAAGTCCCTCTTTGTTAATTGATATGATATTAAGTGACACAAAAGAAGGGATTTTAATAGTAGAAACTGATGGAGAAGAACAAATAAAAGATATTGAAAACTTATTAAAAAAATACAACTTAAAATATGAAGTCGATGGAAATATAGTTAAAATTTATGTTGGAGAAATAAAGGCAGATAAAACTATCAATGTTGTAGGTGCTACTTGTCCAGGACCTATAATGATGGTTTCTGACATGTTATCAAAAATGAAGAATGGTGAAATTTTAGAAATTATCTGTGGAAAAAATGCATTAACAGATTTAACAGAAGGATTAAAAGGAATGGGTAATGAGATATTAAAAGTTGAAGATAGAGGGGATGGGACATATAGGATATTAGTTAAGAAAGGTGAAAAGAAAGAAAAAGAAGAAAAGGCAATTACAAAAATTGATGAATTATTTATAATCAATACTACTGGAACTGGAAACGCTGAAAAGGCGTATGCAACATTTATGCTGGCTGATGTGGCCTTAAAAATGAATTTAAAGCCAACAATATTTTTAATGATGGATGGTGCAAGTTTAGGTTTAAAAGGAGAATGTGACAAAGTTAAGCATCCAGCATTTCCAAAATTAGGAGATCTGGTTAGAGATATATTGAAAAAAGGGGTAAAAATATATGTTTGTGAATTAAGTGCAGAGTTTAGGGGAATTAATGAGAGTAATTTAGAGGAAGGCTTTGAAATTGCAGGAGCTCCAACATTCTTAAACTATCTATCAAAACCAAATGTTAGACCTGTATGGTTATAAGTGGTGATAAATATGTCCAAAGAATATTTAAAAAAAGACGATGTTAATTTATTTTTATCAGCATTATATTATGGAATAAATAAATCTATTGGAGATGTAATGGGCTCTGGTGGAATGGTTTTAGGTAGAAGAACATCTAAGGAAATGGTTAATTTTCTGAAAGATGAGGGAATATTAAAAGAAAATATGAGTTTTGAGGATATTAAAGAGTTATTTGTTGATAAATTTGGGCTATCAGAAGATTTAAAAATTGAAGATTCTG
>NZ_JACCLX010000023.1 GCF_024490875.1 Methanocaldococcus sp. | reverse complement strand
CCTGTTTAAAATCACGCCCCAAAGGGGATGGAAATCTTTTTAAGGGTCTGTCTGTGTCTAAATATATGCTTACTGTTTAAAATCAGGCCCCAAAGGGAAAGGCAAAAAGAGGCATTGCTTCTTTTAAGAAGCAATGCATCCCGGGTATCCCAATAGGGCGGAGCCCTATGGGTATATAATCACGCCCCAAAGGGGATAAAAGTATTTAAATTCTTTATTTTTTTAATAATATAAAATATTTATAGATTTATATATTCACATCTTTTTTAAGAGTAATAACGAACCCCGAGAAATTCTTGATCTGAATATTACAAAATAAGAAAAATATCAAAAAAATATTATAACAATATGAAAAATTTTAAAATTATAATATTATTATAATAAAAATTTAAAATTTTTTATGATTTGATATTAACAAATCCCAAGAGTAAGTATTATTCATTATAAAAAATTTTAAGAATATAAATATTTATATTTTTCTATACTTATAAAATATTCTACAAGTTCCTTCATCTGAAACCATGCAACTACCTACTGGATTTAGTGGATTGCAAACTGTTCCAAATAATGGACAATCTGTTGGTAGTTTTTCGCCTCTTAATATCTTATCACATATACAACCTTTTGGTATTTTTTCTTCAATCTCTGGAATATCTTCATGCTCATAAATGTCAAACTTTTTATATTTCTCCCTTAATCCAAATCCACCATTTTTTATAATTGGAAACCCTCTCCAAGGCACATCTATACTTTCAAAAACTTCGTTTATTATCTTTTGAGCCAATACATTCCCTTCTGGCTTTACAGCCCTTATATATTCATTTTCAACCTTTATATTTCCAGTTATTATTTGTCTTAATATCATAATTATAGCCATTAATACATCAATTGGTTCAAATCCAGCAACGACCATTGGAACCTTATATTTTTCGCATGGCTTATAATATGGCTTTAATCCAGTTATCGTTGAAACATGTCCGGGGCAAATAAATGCATCTATGTATGTTTTTTCACTCAGCAAAAATTCCATAATTGGAGGGGTTTGCCTATGATAGTTTAAAATAAAAAAGTTATCAATATCTTTATCTTTTAAACTAATTAACTCTGCTCCTGTTGTTGGGGCAGTTGTTTCAAAGCCAATTGCCACAAAAACAAATTTTTTATCTCTTTCTTTCTTAGCCATTTTTACAGCTTCACTAATGCTATATACAATTCTAACATCACAACCCTCTGCCTGTTTTTCCATCAACGATTTTTCGCTTCCCGGAACTCTATACATATCTCCAAGAGTTGTAATAACATATCCATTATCAGCCAAATATATTGCTGTATCAATCTCTTTTTGTGTAGTAACGCATACAGGACAGCCTGGGCCAGGAATTACAGTAATATTTTCAGGAAGAATGTCTCTAATTCCATATTTACATATTGTATGTTCATGACTTCCACATACATGCATTATTTTCAATTTATCAACTTTTTCAGACAGTTTGTTTATTTTTTCAATAGCTTTTTTTATTAAATTCCTATCATTTACATTTATCATCTATAAAACCCCACCACACTCTTTGTAATTTATTTAATATTTTTTATAACTTCTATAATTCCTTCAATAGTGTATATTTTAGGCAGTAAAGGTTTAAACCCAAATTCTTCAATAACTTTTCCAGTTATTGGACCTATTGCTACAATATAATTCTTTTCTATTATCTTGGAAAATTCGTTATCCACATATTTAAAAAAGTTTTTAGCAGTTAATCCACTTGTAAATGTTAAAATAAATTTTTCATCTTTTAATTCTTTTTTTAATTTTTCAATCTTTTCTTTTAAATTTTTTGGTTCAACAGAGTTATAAACAAACAATAAATCTGCATTTAAATTATTTTTTAAAATGTCTCTGGTTGATGGTGTTGTAGGAATTAAAAATTTTTCATTTCCATTAATAACTTTTTTTAATTCTTCCAATAATTTTTCAGCAGTGTATTCTTTTGGAATTATATCTGGGAATTTACCAAAATATTTTTTAAAAGTTTTTGCTGTCTTTTCTCCAATGACAGCGATTTTTTTATCTTTAACCCTATCTTTTTTTCTATCGTCCAATATGTTGTATAATCCAATAACGCCACTCGGAGATGTGAAGATAATCCAATCATATTTATTTAAATCAACATTAACATCTTTGTTATAAACTATCTCCAAAGTAGGAAATAATATTGGCTTAAAACCTTCTTTTTTTAATAGTTTAGCAAATACCTCAGATCTTTCCTTAGGTCTTGTAATAACAACTTTCATTTTATCCCATTTATGTTAATTTATTTAATTCTAAATAATGCCCTCTATATTTAAGATATACACAAAATTTATCTTTAAAATCAATAACTTTATATTCAATTAAATTTGGATTATGTTTTTTTACATTTTCTAAGTATAATTTTATTGTTTTTGCAGTTATATTTCCTTTCTTTCTAAAAGCCCACACATATACAGTTTCGTTATTTGTAATTACCCCGGCTATAATGCTATCTTTACTATAAATAACAATGTCTTTAAAGTTTTGAGGAATTAAAACTGTTAAATCATTTGGCGTTGCTTTCCCTAAATTAGCATTACCCTTTATAATACAGCCATTATAATAAGAACAATTGTCAATTTTAATATATTTAAACATAAATGCAAAGGGCATTTTTATCCCAACTGCATTACCATCGCGACTAATATAAATTCCATTAATAAATATTAAAAAAGGCTTATAAATTTTATTTATGTTATTTATATTATCCTCCATAATAACATCGTGATCAATATATATAAATTCTTTAAATGGAGAGTCTTCTATAACTTCATTTAAAGAGTTTGCTCCTCCAATATTTTCATACAAATACCATCCAATAATAACAATTGGAAGGACATTTACCAATATGAATAATATAAATTCTTTTAATTTTTTCATAATCTCACCATTTTAAAAACTATAATAAATATTAATAAACAAACAAGAATATAAAATTCTATGGTGAGTTTATGATCAACAATATTAATATAGAAAAATTAGAAAAACTCTTGGAGATAGGAGATTATGCAGATTTAAGAATTAATGTTAAGGAATCAAATACTATAACATTAAAGGATGGAAAAATAGAAGAAATTTCTTCTGGATTAGGGCAAGGAGTTGCTGTTAGGATTTTATATAAAAATGGTTGGGGATTTGCTACCTCAAATATTATAAATGAAAAAGAAATTGAGAGTTTAATAAATAAGGCATACAAAATGGCTAAACTTTCAAATGAATATTCAGAAAAAGAAGTATCTCTAAAAGATTATAAGGCAATAGTAGATAATTACCAAATGATTGGAAAAATAAATCCCGTAAAAGTAGATATTGATGAAAAGAAGGATATAATAATAGATGCTTACAAAAATATGATGGACAAAAAAATTAAAAGTATTTCTGTAAGTTATTCTGATGTATTGGGTAAAAAAATATTTTTAAATAGCGAAGGTTCAAGAATTGAAGGAGAAATAACAAGATGCATAATGTATATGAATTGCGTTGCCAAAGAGAATGGAAACTTACAATATGGAGCGGAGAGAACTGGTGGCTTTGGATTTGAAAAAATAAAAGATAATTATTTGAATTTATCTATTGAAGCAAAAAATAGATCTTTAAGATTACTTAAAGCAAAACCTTGTCCAAAAGGTAAATTTAAAGTGATTTTAGACCCTGAGTTAGCAGGAGTATTTATACATGAAGCTGTTGGACATGCTTCAGAGGCTGATTTAGTTTTACAAAACGATAGTGTATTTAAAGATAAGTTAGGAAAGAGAGTTGGAAGTGAGTATGTAACAGTTATAGATGACGCTACGGTTAAAGATGCCTTTGGTTCTTATAAATATGATGATGAAGGAGTTGAAGGAAAAAAGACAGCTATTATTGAAAATGGAATTTTAAAAACATATTTACATTCAAGAGAAACCGCTGGAAGAATGAATGCTGAATTAACAGGAAATGGAAGATCAGAGGGATTAAATAAGCCAATTGTAAGAATGAGTAATACTTATATAAAACCAGGAGATTGGTCATTTGAAGAACTCTTAGAGGATACAAAAGAGGGAATATTTTTAAAAGGTTCAAGAGGAGGGCAAGTTGATACTGGTAAAGGATTATTTCAGTTTAGTGCAGTTGAAGCATATTTAATTGAAAATGGAGAATTAACCAAAGTTTTAAAAGATGCTGGACTAAGTGGAGAAATTTTAGATATATTATTTAAGGTAGATGCCGTTACAAAAGATTTTAAACTAAGCGTTGGTTACTGTGGAAAATATGGACAGAGTGTTCCAGTAGGTGATGGAGGAGGTTTTATAAGAACTATTGCTATACTCTCTTAATATAATAAACAAATAAAGTGGATTAAAATGGATGCTCTAATTATGGCAGGGGGTAGAGGATCAAGAATGGGATATGTAGAGAAACCATTAATTAAAATAAAGGATAAACCACTCATATCTTATGTAATCCAACCTTTATTAGAGTCAGATAAAATAAATAAAATATATATTGCCACATCGCTAAATACTAAAAATACAAAAAAATTTATTATCTCAAATTATAAAGATTATAAAAATATTAAAGTTATTGAAACCTCTGGTAATGGCTATATAGAAGATTTAAATGAGTGCATAAAATATTTTTCAAAGCCATTTTTAGTAGTAAGTTCTGATTTAGTAAATTTATCATCGAAAATTATTAATAGTATAGTAGATTACTTTTACAGTATTAAATCTAAAAATCCAGAAATTGAATCTTTAACTGTTATGATCCCTAAAAATAAATATATTAAACATGTGAATGCAACAATTGAATTTAATGGCTTAATTCCAGTAGGAATAAATATAGTGTCTCCAAAGAGTGGATATCAAAAAGAGGAGATTATGGTAATTGATGAGTTAATAATTAATGTCAATACTCCTGACGATTTAAAATTTGCGGAAAATTTTTTGAAAAATAAAAAGTATAAATAAAGGGAGATTATGGAAATTAGAAGAGATAAGATACCTGCTAAATTGTTATTTGGTAGAAAAGTTATAGGAAATTTAGGAAGTATTATTGGAGTAGTTAGAGATATTATATTCGATGAAAAAATAGGAAAATTGGTTTCTTTAGAAATTGAACCTTCTGAAAATAGTCCAATAAATGTAGAAGAGGGAAAGTGTGTTTTAATTCCTTATAGACTCGTAACTGCGGTTAAAGATGTTTTTGTAATAGATGAAAAGAACTTAAATAAAGTAACTATAAAGCCCTCTACTCGTTAAAAATCTATTTTTGGCGGTGTATAATATGGAATTTACAAAGATGCATGCTCTTGGAAATGATTATATAGTTATTAATGAATTTTACGGAGAGAAAGTTAAAGAAAATGATAAATCGCAATTTTCAAGGAAAATATGTAGGAGAGGTTTTTCCGTAGGAGGAGATGGAGTTATATTCATACAAAAACCTACATCTGATGAATACGATGTAAGATTTAGAATTTTTAACAGTGATGGCTCTGAGGCTGAGATGTGTGGAAATGGTATAAGATGCTTTTCAAAGTATGTTTATGAGAGAATTATTAAAAAAAATCCTTTAAAAGTAGAGACAAAGGGAGGTTTAAGAATCTGTGAAATGGAAATTGAAGATGATGAGGTTAAAAAAGTTAAAGTTTATATGGGAGTTCCAAAATTTAAATTAAAAGACATTCCAATGAAAATTGAAGGTTATAAAGATGATGATGAATTTATAGATGGAGAGTTAAAATTAAAAAATCCTTACCTACCAAAAGTTAAATTGAGTGTTGTTAATGTAGGAAATCCTCACGCAGTTATATTTGTTGAAGATAATAACATTGACTTAAATTTTGCTAAGAAATATTTAAATGTTATTGGAAAAGAAATTGAAAATCATCCTGTATTTCCAGAAAGAATTAATGTCCATTTTGTAGAGGTTTTAAATCCTAACGAGATTAGAATCGTTACTTGGGAAAGAGGATCTGGATACACAACAGCGTGTGGAACAGGAACTACGGCTTCAGTTATTATATCTCACAAACTTGGTAAAACAAAGAATAAGGTTTTAGCACATTTAGATGGGGGTAAATTGGAGATTGAGATTAAAAACGATGGAGTTTATATGATTGGAGATGCTGTAATTGTATATGATGCCAAATTAATAAATATTGGATGGTAAATTATGAAAGATTTTAAAGCAGATGTTGTTGTAGAATATAAAGGGAAGGTAATAACTCCAAACCAAATAAAACTTTTAAAATCTTTGCAAAAAACTAAATCACAGAATGAAGCGTCTAAATTGTTAAATATAAATCCATCCTCTTTTAATATTCAGTTGAAAAGGTTAGAAAAGAAATTGGGAGTTAAACTATATTACTCTACTCCAAATGGGACTATTTTAACTGAGGATGGATTAAAAATTTTGGAAATTTATGAATTTAGTAAAAAAAGATTAAATAATAAATTTTTTACAGTTTCAGGATTTGTTAGTGGGGAAATTGCTAAAATATTATTTGAAAATCCAATAATAACATCTTTTGACAATGCCTTAAAACTATTGAAATTAAACTTTGTAGATATATTGGGAGTTGATGACAGTTACTGGGTTTTTAGATTAAATGATGAAAGATTTTTGAAGTCAGAGATTGGAAATTTTGATATTAACATATTCTTAGTTGTCTATGACCACTTTGTGATGGTTAGTAAAAAAGAGTTTGACTACAAAAATTTAGTAGGAGTTAGATATAGTTCTCATAGAATAGTTTATAATATCTTAAAGAAAGAAGGAATAAATTTTAAAGTAAAAATTAGGACTAAAAATCCTTTTAAAGCAATAGAGTTGGTTAATGAAGGTTACAGTTTATTTTTAAACGAAAGTTTATTAAAATATGTTGATGATAATTTGAATATAGAATATCCTAAATTCTATGAAAAAACTATACATGCGATAAACTTTATAAGTTTAAATAGGGAGATAAAAATAGATAAAGATTACATTAAAAAAATAAAAAAATTAGGTTTTAAGTATGAATGTATTTGATAAATTTGCTGAGGAATACGATAGATGGTTTGATGAAAACCCTTTAATTTACAATGCAGAAATTGAGTGCTTAAAGAGGCATATACCAAAAGGTAAAGGTTTAGAAATTGGAGTAGGCACTGGAAGATTTGCAAAACCCTTTAATATAAAGATAGGAGTCGATATATCAAAAGAAATGGCTAAAATAGCTGAAAAAAGAGGAATAAAAGTAATTATTAGTAGTGGAGAGAATTTACCTTTTAATGACGAAGAATTTGACTTTGTATTAATAAATACTGTTTTGGAGTTTGTAGAAGACCCTAAAAAAGTTTTAGAGGAGGCTAAGAGAGTTCTAAAAAAGGGAGGGAAAATTGTAATAGGAATCATAGATAAAGATAGTTATTTAGGAAAAATTTATGAGGAAAAAAAGAAAAAAAGTAAATTTTACAAAGATGCAAAATTTTTATCTGCAAAAGAAGTTATAGAGATCTTAAAAGAACTAAAATTTAAAAATATAAAGGCAACTCAGACACTTTTTGAAGATGAATATAGAAAATATGAGATTAAAGAAGGTTATGGGAAAGGTGGCTTTGTAGCAATATCTGCATATAAATAAATTTGAGGGATTTTAATGGAAAAAGTTTTAAATGTTTTGAAGGATTTTGGTATAAAAGAACTTAGACCTCCTCAAAAAAAGGCATTAGATAGAGGACTTTTAGATAATAAAAATTTTTTAATTTCTATCCCAACGGCCTCTGGAAAAACGCTAATTGGAGAAATGGCATTAATAAATCATCTTTTAGATGAGAACAAAAAACCAACTGGTAAAAAAGGAATATTTATAGTTCCATTAAAGGCATTAGCATCAGAAAAATATGAAGAATTCAAAAATAAATATGAAAAGTATGGTTTAAGAGTAGCGTTATCAATTGGAGATTACAGTGAGGAGGAAGATTTAAGTAATTACGATTTGATTATAACCACTGCAGAAAAACTTGACTCTCTTTGGAGGCATAAAATTCCTTGGATTAATGATGTTTCAGTTGTAGTTGTTGATGAAATTCATTTAATAAATGATGAATCAAGAGGAGGAACTTTAGAGATTTTATTAACTAAATTAAAGGAATTAGATATACAAATTATTGGCTTGTCTGCCACAATTGGTAATCCTGAGGAATTGGCAGAATGGTTAAATGCTGAACTTATAGTTGATGATTGGAGACCAGTTGAGTTAAAAAAGGGAATTTACAGAGGAGGAATTATAGAGTATTTAAATGGAAGTTGTAAAAGGATAAAAGTTGAAAGTAATGATATATACAGTTTAGTAGTTGATTGTATAAAAGATGGAGGAAGTTGTTTAATATTTTGTAATACAAAAAAAGGGGCAGTTAATGAGGCAAAAAAATTAAATTTAAAGAAATTTTTAACAGATGAAGAAAAGATGAAACTAAAAGAAATATCTGAAGAGATTTTATCAATATTAGAACCACCAACTGAAATGTGTAAAACCTTGGCTGAATGCATTTTAAATGGGGTTGCATTTCATCACGCTGGTTTAACCTATCAACATAGGAAAATTGTTGAAAAATCTTTTAGAGAGAGGTTAATTAAGGTTATTTGCTGTACTCCTACACTCTGTTTAAATGCAAATACTGAAATATTACAAGAAAGTGGATTTAAAAAGATTACAGAATTGAATAAAAATGAGAAAGTATTTGCATTGTGTGGAAAGGAAATAAAACCAGTTAGCGGATGGAAAATTCACAAAACTCCACAGCATGAATACAATATTGTTGTAAGGACTGTAAATGGATTAGAAATTACTACAACTCCTAACCATATATTTTTAGTAAAGAATGGAAAAGAGATTTGTGAAAAAGAAGCTAAGGAGTTAAAAGTTGGGGATTATGTGGCAACTGTTGATAAGATAAGAATTAAGGAGAAAGATATTGGTTTATCTAATGGAGACCTTTACTTCATTGGATATTTTATAGGAGACGGCTACACAGGAGTTATAGAGAAAAATGTGTTTAAAGGCTGTCCTGACCTTGCATTTAATCCAAAATATCCACCAAATTTTGATGACTCTGAACTTCACAAAAAATATTTTTTGAAATGTAGGATATCAAAAGGTGTTGCTCATTATAGATATTCAAAAAAGCTAAGAAAAATTTTTAATAAATTAAATTTACTCACAAAAGATAACAAAAATATTGATGCATTTTGTAATCTTCCGTTGGAAAAGTTATCATACCTTATTGCAGGATTGTTTGATAGTGATGGATATATAAAAAATAGAAAAAATATCGAGTTTTACTCAATATCTGAAAAGCTTATCAAGAAGTTGCAGTTTGTATTATTAAGATTTGGAATTCACAGTAGTATTAGAAAAAAGAAAACTAAATTTAAAGACATTTATGTATTGACAATTAGAGACTTTATAAGTATAAAAAGATTTTATGAAAATATTCCACTAAGGCATAAGGAAAAAAGAAGAAAATTAGGAGAAATTATAAAAAGTAAAGAAATATCTAAAAAAGAATGTTATGATGGAGATATATATTGGAGTAAAATTAAGGAAATTAAAAAAATAAAAGTAAATGACAAATATGCTTACGACATAGAACTGCCTGATGATGGGAGTAATAGCCATTATATTGTGGCAAATGGGTTTATAGTGCATAATTCTGCTGGAATAAATTTGCCTTGTAGAAGAGTTATAGTCAAAGATTTGATGAGATATACAAATAGAGGTTTAAGATATATTCCAATTATGGAAGTTCAACAGTGCATAGGCAGAGCTGGAAGACCTGGATTAGATCCTTATGGTGAGGGAATAATTATAGCAAAAGGTGATAGAGATTATTTGAGGGCGTATCAGATATTAACCCAAAAGCCAGAGCCAATATATTCAAAACTGTCAAATCAGGCTGTGTTAAGAACTCAACTTTTAGGATTAATATCTACTGGATATATTAAGGATGAGTATGATTTAGAATCGTTTATAAAAAATACATTTTATGCTTATCAATATGGAAATTTAAGAGAGGTTGCTAAAAATATTTACGAAGTGATTAATTTCTTAGAAGAGAATGAGTTTATTGTTGATTTTGTTCCGACAGAATTAGGAAAAAGAATTTCTGAACTTTATATAGATCCATTATCTGCCAAATATATTATAGATGGATTAAAAGAGATGGAAAGAGAGGAAGATTTATATTATTTATATTTAGTTTCAAAAACCTTAGAGATGATGCCAAATTTAAGAGTTTATAGATCTGAAGAGTTAGATTTAATTAGTGAAATGGAATATTTTGGCATAAAAAACTTTGATATAGAAGATTTAGAGGCGTTTAAAACTGCAAAAATGCTTTATGATTGGATTAATGAAACTCCAGAAGAGAAAATTTTAAAGAAGTATAAGATTGAGCCAGGAATTTTAAGATACAAGGTAGAAAATGCTGTTTGGATCATGCACGCTTTAAAGGAAATAGCTAAGATACTAAATAAAAATACTGATATTCCTGAAAAGTTAGAGATAAGATTAGAATATGGGGCTAAAGAGGATATTATTGAGATATTAAACATAAAATATATTGGAAGAGTTAGAGCAAGAAAATTATACAACGCTGGAATTAAATCTATTGATGATATAATAAATAATCCTTCAAAAGTTGCTCAAATTATTGGAGAAAAAATAACTAAAAAGATTTTAAATGAGTTGGGAGTTAAATATGGACAGCAAAAATTATTATAAAAAGAACAAAATTTATATATTGGATTTTTGTAATATACTACTACCAAATAATAAAATATTAAACAAAAATAAAAAATGGAGGGAGAGAAGATTAAGGCAATCTTAATTTTAAGAAAAGATCATAAAAATGATAATAAAAGTATGGAGGAATTGGTAGAATTAGCAAGTGTTCTTTATGAGCCCGTGGAAACAGTAATTCAAATAAGAAAACCAGATCCAAAATATCAAATTGGTAGTGGATTAGTAGAAAAGTTATCTAAAAAAATTAAAGAAAAAAATATTGACATTGTTATATTTGGAAATAAATTAACTCCTTCACAAAAATACAACTTAGCAAAAAAATTTAAAGTAGAGGCTATTGATAAGATTGAACTTGTTTTGAGAATATTCTATAAGCATGCGAGAACTAAAGAGGCACAATTGCAGGTTAGATTGGCAGAGTTGCAATATGAACTACCAAGGGCGAGGGAAAAGGTAAGATTGGCTAAGATGGGAGAACAGCCGGGATTTGGAGGTTATGGAGATTACGAAGTTGAAAAATATTATCAAAAAGTAAAAAGAGAGATAACCAATATAAAAAGAAAATTAGAAAAGGTTAGAGAGCATAGAAAAATAGCAAGAAAAAGTAGGGAAAAATTTGATTCCGTTGGATTAATTGGATACACAAATGCAGGGAAAACAAGTTTATTAAATGCTTTAACTGGAGAAAGAAAAGAAGCAAAGAATCAAGTTTTTACAACATTAACTACAACTACAAGGGCTATAAAGCATATTAAGAGAAAGATATTGGTTACTGATACTGTTGGTTTTATAGATGATCTACCACCATTTATGATTGAGGCGTTTTTATCTACAATAGAGGAAAGTGCAAATAGTGATGTAATATTAATTGTTGTAGATGCCTCTGATGAGATTGATGAAATTAGAAGAAAGTTAAAGGTATGTCATGAAATTTTAAGTAAAATTAACTGTAAATCTCCTATAATAACTGTATTTAATAAAGTAGATAAAATAACTGAAAAAAAGAAGAGGTTAATTTTAGAAGAGTTAGACAGATACATTGTAAATCCTATATTTGTGTCTGCAAAGTATCACATAAATATAAATAAATTAATTGATATGATTATGGATAAGTTAAATCTTTCAATTGGAACAATAGAAACAGATAATCCTAAATTAGTATCTTACTTATATGAAAACACTGAAATTATTGAAGATATTATAGATGACAATAAGCATATTATAACATTTAGAGCAAAAGAAAGAGATGTAAATAGAATTTTAAAAGTGGCTAATTAAAAGGTGATTAATTTGGATATATTGAAAAATCTACCTGTTACAGATAACCATATTCACGTTGATGATGTTAAGGGTTATGGAGCCATAAAAGTGGCTAAAATATTCTATAATGCTGGAGGAAAGGTAATGATAGTTATAAACAAGCCAACATTTGATGGAGATTTAACAAGATCAATGGATATTTTAGTTAGAGATGTAGAAAAAATAAATAAAGAAACTCCTGTTAAAGCCTTTGGATTAGTAGGAGTACATCCTGCTGAATTAACTTATCTAATGAAATTTATGAGTTTGGAGGAAGCAAAAGAAAAAATTATTAACGCTTTAAATTATGCAAAAAAACTTGTGGAAGAGAATGATTTTATTGTAGGTATTGGTGAAGTTGGAAGGCCACATTATAAAGTTGATGAAGATGTTTGGAGAGCTTCAAATGAGATTTTAAAATATTGTATGTCTTTGGCGAAAGATTTAGACTGTGCTATTCAAATTCACGCTGAGAGTTCGACAGAAGAGCAATTTAAAGAATTTTCTGAAATGGCTAAAAAAGTTAATTTAAATCCTGAAAGAGTTATAAAACATCACTGTGGAGATATGGTGGTAGAAGGAGAAAAGTATGGTATATTTCCTTCAATTTTAGCTTCGAGAGTTAATGAGGATGTTGTTAAAAAATCTGTAAGATTTGTAATGGAAACTGACTATATTGATGACTTAAAGAGACCGGGAGTAGTTTTAGGAATAAAAACAGTTCCAAGAGTTACAAGAAAATTAATTGAAAAAGGAGTTTTAGATGAAGACAAAGTTTATAAAATTCATAAGGAAAACATTGAAAAAATTTATAATCTTGATTTAGTCTTTTAAATGTAATTTTTATTAAATTAAATCTATCAACTGTATAGGCTTACTTAAATGCCTTCTTGCAGAGCCCGGAACTTCATAAAAGCCTATTTTTAAATCTCTCTCAACTTCTATCTTTCTAATTTCATCATATCCAATTAATTTTTTGCATTTTTTACATTTGTATCCTGTTTTTTTACCTTTTGCCTTTAATGTGCCTCCACAGTATGGACATTTTTTATCTTTAATATACTTTTTTTCCAACTTTAATATCTTAATTTTTTCAATATTTATTCCTAATGGTTTTTCTCTTACAGTTCCATAAACTGCTATATAATCCCCTACAATCAATTTTCTTATAACGTCTCTAAACTTTTTCGTTGGCTCATAAGATACACAGTCAATCTTCCCAGTGTTGTCAAATATTCTAAATATTACATGCCCCCCTTCTATGTCTTTTGGATTTTCAACAACTCTTCCATAAACAATAACTCCAGTGTTTGGATAGATATCTTTAATTTTCATTGGTCTTAAATGAACATCAGTTCCTTGATTTGTTTTAAATATCATGAATCTTTCTGGTTTTTCTCCTTCTATCATGTTCATAGCCTTTAATAAAATTTCAGGATTAATTCCTCTAATTCCAAATAAAACAGGACATGGGGTGTTAGGAGTTATTAAAATTTTGTTATTTTCATAATCGTAGTTGTCAAATGTGTATGGAAATGTTTCTTTATCCATTTTTATGACACTATTTTCATTAATAACTCTTTTTTTTCCCCACATTTCTTTTTTTCTATACGCCAAAAGTTCGTAAGTAAATGGTGGAGTGGCAGAAATAGCCCCTAATGCCCCTACAATCCCTCTCCCTAATTTGTATTTGATATAATCTCCACCAATCTTTAAAATGAATTTTTCAGCATAATCTATGCTAACTATTTTATATAAAACTTCTTTATAGTATTCCTTTAATTTTCCCCTATTTTCTTTGTATTTATTTTCATCTAAAAACACTATTCCTGGATTAGTATTTTCACATTCAAAATCAGTATATTTTTCAACTATTCTAATAGTTATATTTTTAATTTCATCAATATCATTTAAAGATAAATCTTTATTTAAAACATGTATTGCCACTCCTCCATTACCTCTGGTTTTATATTTAACCATTGGATTCATTCTAATAAGTTTTGGCATATCTACAAAATAACCATTATTTTTCAATTCCTCAATTAGTAAAGTACCTATATATGTAGTGCAATATTTAAATGGGCTGTCTGTATCGTCAATACCAATATACATTTAGCTCACCTTAATTTGGTATATTGATAATTACAACAAAAATATATAAATGGGATTTTAGTAATTTTTACTTCCAATAACCATATATAAAAATAAAAAACTTTACAGGGGATAACTGTGGCTAATGAGGATTTAAAATTAAAAGTGGCTAAAGAGGCATTAAAGTATGTTAAGGATGGAATGGTTGTAGGTTTAGGTTCTGGTTCTACAGCCGCTTTATTTATTAGAGAACTTGGAAACAAAATACAGGAAGAAGATTTAACAGTATTTGGAATACCTACATCTTTCGAGGCGAAAATGTTAGCTATGCAATATGGAATTCCATTAGTATCTTTGGATGAGTATGATGTAGATATTGCATTTGATGGAGCAGATGAAGTTGAAGAAAAAACATTATTTTTAATAAAAGGTGGAGGAGGATGTCATACACAAGAAAAAATAGTTGATTACAATGCAAAGGAGTTTATTGTTTTAGTTGATGAAAGTAAATTAGTAAAAAAGTTAGGAGAAAAATTTCCAATTCCTGTAGAAGTTATTCCAATGGCTTATAGAGTTGTTATGAAAGCATTAACAGAACTTGGAGGAGAGCCAGTTATTAGATTAGGAGAAAGAAAGAGAGGACCAGTTATAACAGACAATGGAAATATGATAATAGATGTTTTTATGAAAAATATTGATGATCCAATAGAACTTGAAAAAGAAATTAACAACATTCCCGGAGTAGTTGAAAATGGAATATTCACAAAGGTAGATAAAGTTTTAGTAGGAACCAAAAAAGGTGTAAAAACTTTAAATAAATAAAATTTCTTTTAAATTTATAATAAAAATTAAAATTTATAACCTAAATAATATAAATAATTAATTGTGAGGTGATAATAGATGGATAACACCGAAAAGTTATATAAAGAGGGTCTATTAAAATTGAAAGAAAATATACCTCAAATAGTAATTAGATTAGTCATTGCTGGGTTAATATGGTTATTTGGTGTTCTTATATTTATACCAATTGCAGATATGCTTGGAAACCCATATTTATTTGGATTAACTGCTTTAAAACCTATAATTTCAGCAATTGTCTTTATAGCGTTAGCCTATGTGTTCTTAAAGATAATTAAAGATTTTGGAGAATTGATGGATGGTGTTGCAGACATAATTGCTTCAAAATTAGCAAAAGAAAGAATAACAGACGATAAGTTAAGAAGATATAGAAGAGGTTTAAGAGCATTAGCATATTTAATAGTAGCAATAATTGCTTATCTGTTCTTCTTACCAATAATGGCAGGAATGTCTCCAGTTATAGCAGGAATCGTATTAATAATATTAGTTATTTGGGGCGTAATCGTATTAATAAATATTGGAAATATATTTTCAGATGAAATTGAAGAAGGTGCAAGGTTGGCATTAGAAAAATTGGAAAAAATTAGTGAGAGAAATGAAAATAAAGAGTCCCAGAATAGTAATGAATAAATTATCTTTTATAATATAATTCCTTTTTTCTTTAATAATGAGACATAATAAACAAATGCTCCACTTGATATTGTATCTCCTAACCCAACAGTAGATTTTGGTTTTTCAACATATCTTGAAGGAGATAATACTATTTTGTATTCATTATCATTAAACTTTTCAGCAATCTTTTTTAATAAATCTCCATATTTATTATGAGGAACTTTTAAACCTTCGTATAAATCATTAATATCTCTTATATTTCCAAGTTTTGCTCTCGTTGATGCTAAAATCGTAGAGAACTCTAAACACTCTTCAAGTTCTTTTATAGATAGAGGATTATCTTTTTTACAAGCAAATAATATATAATAACATGTATGAACTTGAACAATTTCCAAATTATTAAATTTTTCAAGTAAAATTTTTGCTCCTTTTATAACATCCTCTACGAGACTCTCTTTTAATATTTTGTTACTCAAATCCTCATAACCCAAGATGTGTAAGACATTTGCAATCTCTGTCTCATCCATACCTACACTTTCAACATTACTTAAAATGTAATCAACAACCATCTTTCTAATTTCAATATTGGATATAGAAGCAAATTCTAAATGTGTCTTAATTTTTTTATTTTTCTTTAATAATTTTATATCTTCCTGAGCCTTTTCAAAGTAATATTTTGCAGTTTTCCCATCACTATATTTTTCTTTAATTCCTTGATATCCAGACAAAAATGCACAATCTACAAGTTCTCCAATATTGGGTAGAAATCTTTTAACATCTTCTTTTGTTTCAATTCTTAAATTTTCTGGTCTCGATGCGACAATAAATCTTGTAGATTGATTTGCCACTATAATTTTATTATCTAATTTAAACTTTAAACCTTTTTTAAATTCAAATATCCTATTTATCTTTGTTGGGTCATTTCTATAACACTCCCTAACTTTTTTTAAAACGAGATTATTATTTTCAACTAATGGATATAATAAATTATCATAATCTACAAACATCTCTGCTTGTTTTTTTGATAGAAATGGAGTATAAACAATAATTTTATCTATTTTTAGAGTAGCCATTAAGTTGGATACAATTCCGGCCTGTCCTCCCATTCTTTCTTCATCATATTTAATTTTGTCGAACCATTCATTTAATTTTGTATCATCCTTTAAAGGAACCTCTGCAGGCTTTCCTGTCATTATACTATAAACTAACCTTGCCACGAAATCTAATGGATCTTCAATAACTCTTGGATATTCTTCCATTCTTTTTATTATTTCTTTGTGATCAAACTCATCAACTAATCTCTGCACATCTTCGTCTTTTAAGTATTTTATTGCATCAACATTTACATTGTATGCAGTATATAATTTACAATCCTTTATTGTTTCAATATATTTACTTATCATAACTATCACATTCCTTTATTAGTTTCCGAACCATAGAGGGGGGCCTACTCCACCATAATCTTGTATTAGTTTAATAATTAAGAGTTTAATAATAAGAGGCTATCTATCATCATACTTTCCATATTCCTTTATTAATTTCCAACATATTCTCTTTTCTTCTTCAACTGCTGGCTGATTGTAAGCATCAATATTATATAACTCTCCCATAAAGCCAACTTGCATTTCATACATATACATCATTGCCCCCAAGGAAAACTCATCTACTTTATCTAAGGTTATTCTTACATTAGGTACTCCACGCTGTGTTAAAGATATTTCAGTAGCCATTTGCTCAAATTTAATAATATTTGAAAGATTACAAGAAATTTTTTCGTCATTTATATCTTCAAAAGTTATTTCTTCATCTAAATCATATTTTTCTGTTGTTATAAAAGTAATAACTTTATCTTTTTTTCCATCCATATATAGTTGTAAAAGTGAATGTTGATCCTTAGCACCTATTGAAAGTAGAGGAGTTAAACCATTGTTATTTTTACCTAAACTTTCTCCAAAGAGTTGTTTATACCACTCCCCAAAATATTTTAATCTTTCAATATAACTCATAACTACTGAAATACTTCTACCTTTTTTCTCGTGCAAATAGTGTATTACCCCATTTAACAATGCAGGATTTTTAAAAATATTTTTATTTTGACAAAGTTTATCCATATACTTTGCTCCTTCTAAAATTTTTGATATGTCAATTCCTAATGAGTATAATGGAGCCAAACCAACCACTGTAAAAACAGAAAATCTACCAGGAACATTTTCAGGGATTGAATATACTTTATAATTATTTTTTTCCGCCTCTCTTTTTAATTTACCGTCATTAGTAATAAAAATAATATCCCCTTTAAATGAATCTAACTTCTCAATTTTTCTTTTTATTAAATAGTAATTTACTAAGGTTTCCAAAGTATTACCTGATTTGCTAATAATGTAAATTATCGAATTATTTAAATCTACTTTTTTTAATATTGAAAGAGTTTTTTCTGGATCGCTGTTGTCTATAAAATAGGCGTTATTATAATTATATAAAGAAAGACCATAATATATTGCCATTGTTCCCAATATAGATCCACCCATTCCTACAACTACAACATTTTTTCCATCTTCATTTTTAAAATCGTTGTATTTATCTAAATCATCATATATAACTTCTCTAAAACCTACGACTCCATTGTTTAACTTTTCCATTAAATTTGAATATGCTTTAATATAATCTACTTTTTCAATATCTTCTAAACTAACATCTCCAATATTAACAGCGTTTTTATATTCATACTTCAACATAATCTCCCGCTATATTATTTTTATATTTTTTATTTTAAGTAATGATTATAAAGAGCTCCGCCAAATAATCCTTTATATTTTCTTATAGATGGAGAATTCTGCCAACTCAAGTTTCTAAGAACATGATAGTAGCAATTTTTCATCATCATAGATAGTGGAGAGTTTTCATCATAGGGATGTTTTGGACATTTATATCTAATATACTGCATAAACATGCAAATCTCATTGAGTTTATAAAATGTCCAATTTAGTGCATGTTCTACCCCCCAAATAAAGCCAATTTTATCTGGAACTTTAAATAAAACCCCTGTTGCCTGATCAAAATTTGCATGCTCATAAGGGTTATAATGTAAAGGAATTATTGTATCCTTTAACCCCCCTGTCTCTGTAGCAATTACAGGAGTGCAATATGCCATAGACTCCATTTGTACTAAACCACAAGGTTCCCAATATGATGGCATAACTGTCCAATCACTTCCTGCAAATACTAATGAAGATAATGGAAGGCAATATCCTATTAAAGCTAAAATCTTATCATCATATTCCTTAGCAAGATTTTTTAATCTATCTTCAATTTCTTTTTCCCCTTTTGTCAAAAATACAAATCTTATATCATGTTTCTCTAAAAGTTCAGGAATTGCCTCAAACATCGTATTAAATCCTTTTTGATATGTGGCTCTACCAACAAATCCAAGTAAAGGAGTTTCTATATCTCCTTTTAACTCTCCATAAACTTCTACATCAGTTGCTGAAATTCCTTTATCTCCTATTTTATTCCAATCTTCAACATATTCATAAATTCCTCCCCTATAGAACCACGAATATTTTATTTTTGGTTTTATATTTTTAGCATCTTCTGCAGTATATGGAGATATATAAGCATAATCCTTTGGATTAAGTTTGTTATTTGAAAGGGTAACCATCCTATCTATAATTTTTATTGGGTCGTATTCATCAATATCTATTCCATTTAATATTCCAACAAATGGCTTATTGGTTATATATTTCTTTATATATGGACAGTTTTTTATTTCTTCAGCGTGTGTAGGGCTTACAGTATTAACAGCATCAGCATATTTTATTCCAAACTCTAAAAAAGTCATAACTTCTCCTTTATATTCAACAATTGCTCCTTTAAACGCCTCATTATGAATAGTTAATGTTGTAGGAAGATCTAAAATATCTCTACATTTTGCTATAGCTAAACCACCCATCCAATCGTGTCCAGAAACAACATCAACATCTTTAATATCATCCAAATAGCTAACTACTAAGTCGGCAAATATTTCATATTTAATAGGGTCCCAAATGTCTAAATTGTTTATTTTTTCGTTGCTAAATACTACAATTTCTACATCAGTCGTTGGATGCTTTGTTTTTAAAACTTCAAAAGATATTTTTGCTCCTTTATAAACAACATTTATTTTCTTAATAACCTCATAGGGATATCTACAATATCTATTATAATGGTTTAAAGTTAATACAAATACTTCATTATTATAATCTCTTAAAAATTTAGGCAAATCTTTCATTACATCTCCTAAACCACCATAAGATACTATTGGAGTCATTGTTGGAGCTAGAATCGCGATTTTCATACTTTATCACAACCTTTTTATATTATTCAATTTAAAACTTATACTATTTATTAGTAAAACTTATTCAATATTAATCTTTAAATTATACAGTATATAAGCATTACTGCCATTAATTTGTCTAATATCTAATAATAAGATTTTAGTGAGATAATGAGGATTGCAATGATAACTTGGGAATACCCTCCAAGAATCGTAGGAGGTTTAGCTATTCACTGCAAAGGATTAGCAGAAGGTTTGGCTAGAAATGGACATAAGGTAGATGTTATAACAGTTGGCTATGATTTACCAGAGTATGAAAATATAAATGGAGTAAATGTATATAGAGTTAAACCTATATCTCATCCAAATTTTTTAACTTGGACTTTGTTTATGGCTGAAGAAATGGAAAAGAAATTGGGTATTTTAGGAATTGATAATTATGATGTTATCCACTGCCACGATTGGATGACACACTTTGTAGGGGCTAATTTAAAGCATGCATGTAAAATGCCCTATGTTCAGTCAATACATAGTACTGAAATTGGTAGATGTGGAGGACTATATTCTGACGATTCAAGGGCTATACATACAATTGAGTATTTATCTACTTATGAATCTTGTCAAGTGATAACTGTAAGTTATTCATTAAAAGAGGAAGTTTGCAATATATTTAAAACTCCTGAGGATAAAGTTAAAGTTATCTACAATGGAATAGATCCATGGGAATTTGACATTGATATGAGTCAGGATGAAATTTTAAATTTTAGAAGAAGTATTGGTGTTCAGGATGACGAAAAGATGATACTGTTTGTTGGAAGATTAACATATCAAAAAGGAGTTGAGTATTTAATAAGGGCAATACCTAAAATTCTTGAAAAACATAATGTAAAGTTAGTTATTGCCGGAAGTGGAGATATGAGGAACTATTTAGAAGATTTATCTTATCAATTAAATATAAGACACAAAGTAATTTTTTTAGGTTTTGTCAGTAAAGAAATGTTAAAGAAACTTTATAAATCATCAGATATTGTAGTTATTCCCTCTGTATATGAGCCGTTTGGAATTGTTGCATTGGAGGCGATGGCTTCTGGAACACCTGTGGTTGTTAGTTCAGTTGGAGGTTTAAAAGAAATTATAAAGCATGAATATAACGGAGTTTGGGTTTATCCTAAGAATCCAGATTCAATTGCTTGGGGTGTTGATAGAGTTTTATCTGACCCAAATTTTAGAGATTATATTGTAAAAAATGCAAAAAAAGATGTCTATGAAAAATACAGTTGGGATAATATTGCAAAAGAAACAGTTAATGTTTATAAAATAGCCATTGAAATGATGAGGTGATTAATATGGAAGATATGTGGGGAAAAATTGGAGAAACTGCTGGAAGAGTTTATCATCTATTAGAAAAAGGAGAAAAAAGTTTATCCCAAATAGAAAGATGTTTGCGGAAAGAAGGATACAATACAAATATTGTAAAAATGGCTATTGGATGGTTAGCCAGAGAGGATAAGATATTTGTGCTAAAAGATAGAAATAGATGGATTATTAAATTAAAATAACCAAAATATAGTGATCTATATGAGCGGTATCGTAGGAAATAACAGTTTATCGGTTAAAATTGGAGATTATGGAGAAATAAACTATTTATTTTATCCACATGTTGGGTATGAAACTCATATATTCGATTCAGCATTGGCAATATATGACAAAAAAATAAAATGGCATTGGGATGATGATTGGAATATATGCCAAAGTTATATTCCTGAGACAAATATCTTTAAAACGGTCTTAGAAGATGATAAGATTATATTAACAATCAAAGATTTAGTTCCAGTATCTCACAATGTGTTAATTAGAAGATTACATATAAAAAATAAATTAGACAAAAAAATATTCTTTAAATTATTTTTTTATGAAAGTTTAAGAATTGGAGAAAATCCTACTGAAAATACTGTAAAATTCTTAGATGATGAAGAGTGTATTGTAAAGTTCGATAAAAAATATATCTTCTGCATAGGTAGTGATAAAAAAATAGATTCATTTCAGTGTGGAAATAGATACAGTAAGAATAGTGCATACATAGATGTTGAAAATGGTATATTGAAAGAAAATAAAGAAAGTTCTGGGCTGATGACAGATAGTGCAATTTGTTGGAATATAGAGATTGATAAAAAAAGAAGTTTAGCATTTAATATTTATATAATTCCCCAAAAATTTGATGTAGATTTGTCAATAATTACTGAACAGTTAAATATAATTAAAAATAACAGTGATCATATTAAAAATCTTTCCTTAAACTATTGGAGAAACTATATAGGAGATATAAGAAAATATATAAATCCTGAATTAGTTTCAGATTGTAATATTTACTCTATTGCTAAAAGGGCGTTGATGATTCTATTGATGCTTTGTGACAAAGATGGGGGCATTATAGCATCTCCTTCATTATATCCTGATTATAGATATGTGTGGGGAAGGGATGGAAGTTATATAGCAATAGCCTTAGATTTATATGGAATTAGAGGACTCCCAAATAGATTTTTTGAATTTATGTCAAAAGTTCAAAATGAGGATGGCTCTTGGCTTCAAAACTATTATGTTAATGGTAATCCAAGATTAACGGCATTACAGATAGATCAAGTTGGCTCTGTATTGTGGGCTATGGATGTGCATTATAGATTAAGTGGAGATAGGAGATTCGTTAAAAGATATTGGAAAACAATAGAGAAAGCAGGAAATTATCTAAATTATGCTGGTTTAAACTTTACTCAATGTTATGATTTATGGGAAGAGAAGTTTGGTGTCTTTGCATATACAATGGGAGCAATATATGCTGGTTTAAAATGTGCATACAGTATGAGTAAGGCGGTTGATAAAAGGGAGGAAGTTAAGCATTGGGAAAAAACTATTGAATTTTTAAAAAAGGAAGTTCCAAAGAGATTTTATTTAAAAGAGGAAGGTAGATTTGCTAAATCTATAAATCCTCTAAATAAAGAGGTTGATATAAGTATATTAGGTTTAAGTTATCCATTCAATTTAATAGAGATAGATGATGAAAGAATGATAAAGACAGCAGAAGATATTGAAAAATCTTTTAATTACAAAGTTGGAGGAATTGGAAGATATCCAAGTGACATATACTTTGGAGGAAATCCTTGGATAATATCTACATTATGGTTAAGTTTATACTATAAAAGATTATCAGGAATTTTAAAAGAAAAAAATGATGAAAGATACAGTTATTTCTTACAAAAATCAAAAAAATTATTTGATTGGGTGGTAAAGTATAGTTTTGGAGGTATGTTTCCAGAACAGATACATAAAGATTTAGGAATTCCAATGTCTGCTATGCCATTAGGTTGGAGTAATGCAATGTTTCTTATCTCAATATACGAAAATGACAATATTATAATTCCATAATATAAAATATTTTTGAGATGATAGATATGTTAATAACATTCACTTTTGAAGTTCATCAGCCACACAGATTAAATAAAAATATTAATAAAAAAGGAAATAATTTATGGGAAAGATATGTCGATACAAATCTAAATAAAGAAATTTTTAATAAAGTAGCAAATAAATGCTACATTCCTGCAAATGAGTTAATTTTAGAACTTATTGATGAATATGACTTTAAAGTAAATTATTCTATTACTGGTTGTTTTATAGAGCAGTGTTTAGAATTTAACGAGTATGTTTTAGATTTATTTAAAGATTTAGTTAAAACAGGAAATGTTGAATTGATTGCTGAGACATATCATCACTCTTTATCAAGTTTGTATGAAAATGAGGAGGAGTTTATAGAAGATATAGAATTACATAGAAAGTTGTATAAAGATGTTTTTGGAGTAAAGCCAAAAATATTTAGAAATACTGAATTAATCTACAACAATAAAATTGCAAAAATATCTAAGGATTTAGGTTTTGAGGCAATATTTACAGAAGGTACTGAGAAAATATTAAGTTGGAGAAGTCCAAATTATTTGTATCAATCTCCTGATGGTATGAAAATCTTGTTGAGAAATTATAGGTTGAGCGATGACATTGGTTTTAGATTTTCAGCAAGGGATTGGGATCAGTATCCACTAACAGCCGATAAATATGCTTTATGGTTGGCTTTAACGCCCGGAGAGGTTATAAATATCTATATGGATTATGAAACTTTTGGAGAGCATCAGTGGAAAGAATCTGGAATATTTGAATTTTTAAGATACTTACCTATTGAAATTTCAAAATATGAACATTTAGAGGTTGTTAATGTAAATGAAGTCGTTAAAAAATTAAAACCAAGAGGAGAAATTTATGTTCATGAATTTGCTACAATATCTTGGGCAGACACTGAAAGAGATGTTAGTGCGTGGTTAGGGAATAGAATGCAAAAAATATCCTTTGAAAAATTGAAAGAAATTGGAGAATTTATAAAAGAAAATAAAGATAAATTAAAAAAATCAGAAAAATTTGAAGAAATCTATAAAATATATAAAATTTTGCAGACAAGTGACAACTTCTATTATCAATGCACCAAGGGCTTTGGAGATATAGATGTTCATATGTATTTTAGCCATTTTGACTCACCATTTGATGCCTATGCCTCTTATTTAAACATTTTGTATGACTTTGAATACTATATAAAAGATGAGATGAAAAAGTTAAATAATAGAAGTGATTATGATAGTAAAGAAAAATTAATTGTAAATAAAGATATAGAAATAAAAAACATAAATGATAACAATAGCAAAGAATGTATTGAAAAGAATGAAGAGCCTAAAGATGAAAACGATAAATTTATAATAGTGTGAGGGAGAAATAATGAAGAAGTGCGTAATATTTATTATAGATGGACTTGGAGATAGACCAAATGAAAAAGGATTAACTCCTTTAAAGGAGGCTAAAACTCCAACAATGGATAGGATGGCTAAGGAAGGAATATGTGGTTTGATGAACGCTATTGATATTGGAATAAGACCTGGAAGTGATACTGCTCACTTATCTATTTTGGGATATAATCCTTATAAAGTATATACTGGAAGAGGACCTTTGGAGGCATATGGAGTGGGGTTAAATTTAAAAGAGGGAGATGTTGCTTTTAGATGTAATTTTGCTACTGTTGATGAAAATTTTGTTGTCTTAGATAGAAGGGCTGGAAGAATTGGTCCAGAAGAGGCTAAGATATTAGAAAAGGAGATTGATGGCTTAGAAATTGATGGAGTTAAAGTTATTTTTAAATCATCTAATGGATATAGAGGGGCTTTAGTTCTAAGAGGAGAAGGATTATCATATAAGGTAAGTGACGGAGATCCTCACAAAGTGGGAGTTAAAGTTAATGAAATAAAACCATTGGATGATTCTGAAGAGGCTAAAAAAACAGCGGAAATTTTAAATAAGTTATTGAAAATTGTTTATGAAAGATTAAATAATCATCCAATAAACATAGAAAGAAGAAAAAAAGGATTACCTCCTGCTAATATAATACTACCAAGAGGTGCTGGAATAGTTCCAAAAATAGAGAAGTTTTCTGAAAAATATAATATGAGAGGAGCCTGTATCTGCGGAACTGGTCTTATAAAAGGAATTGCGAGAATGATAGGCTTAGATTGTATAGAAGTTGAGGGAGCCAATGGAACTCCTAACACTAACTTTATGGGTAAGGCTAAGGCATTAGTAGAGGCATTAAAAGAATATGATTTTGTTTTGGTAAATGTTAAAGGAGCTGATGAGGCAAGTCATGATGGTAATTACAATCTTAAAAAAGAAGTTATAGAAAAAATAGACAAAATGCTATCTTATGTATTAGAGCATATTAATAAAGATGAGGTTTATTTTGTATTAACTGGGGATCACTCCACACCTATAGAGATGAAAGATCACTCAGCCGATCCAGTTCCAATAGTTATTTGGGGCAAAAGTGTTAGAACCGATGATGTTAAAGAATTCAATGAATTTAGCTGTGCAAAAGGTGCATTGCATTGGATTAGAGGAGAGCATGTAATGAAGATATTGTTAGATTTAACTGGAAGAAATGAAAAGTTTGGAGCTTAAAGTTAAATTTTAATGTTATCCTGCTTTATTAAAGCTTCAATAACACTCTTTTTAACGACTTTTGCTATCATCTCTCCCATCTTTGTATGCCCACCGGTATAATCTACCCCTTTTCCAAAACCTTTAACGACAATTATATTATCTGTTCCTGTTCCTGTAGCCAATAATTCTGGATGTTTAGTACTCCTAATATTCAATTCTTGGAATGCATTAGTTTTTGCCTCTGTAATGGTTATTATTGCCCTTGCCATAGCTCCATCTGTTAAATTTGCATTGGTTATTAAAATAATATTAACTGTCCCTATATTCTCTTTTGGAAATATCTTACCATTTACTATTTTGTAAGTTTTAAAATCTTTTTCTATATAATCTGCCTCTTCGTCTCCCAATCTAATTGCATTATATTTTGCCCCAGCAGTAGTAAAAGCAACTACATAAAATTCATCAAATTCTTCTTTTGCAACTGCTAAATTATCCATATTCGCCCCTGTTGATAATAAAGCAATATCTTCTTTTTTTATTCCAATAGTTTCTAAAACTTTCCTTATATAATCTTTATAGTGATGAACTTTATCCCAAAAAACTTCTGGAATTGAATGATTTCCAACATATTTTACTACCTTAAATCCTTCTTTTGTAGATAAAACTCTTCTTCTCTTTTCAAATTCTATTATTAAAGTTTTTGTTCTTTCAACTAAACCATCTACTTCCACATTATGAGGAACTTTATATGCCTTCCAATCGTCCATTGACAAAACATTTTCTATCTCCATATATATCACTTTAAAAGTTCTTTTAAATTTTGTATGCATATATCTAAATCATTTAATCTTTTCTTTTGCATTTCAATCATTTTTATGCAGTTAATTCTTTTTAAATCTTTCTTAAAATCATTAAAGTTAATTTTACCTTTTCCAATACATAGATGCTCGTCAAACACTCCATTATTGTCGTGGATATGAATATGAGCAATTAAATCAGAGATTTCTAAAAAATTTTTGATATTATTATTTAAGAAAGAATGACCTATATCAAAAGTTATTTTTAACTCTCCTAAATTTTCTATAATTGATTTTTCTGGATGTCTAAACATAAACATATCATAAGAGGGCATATTTTCAATAGTTATCTGTATCCCATACTCTTCTTGAATTTTATTTAATTCCTTTAAACTTTTTATTAAAGATGATAAAGATTTTTTGTAGTCACTTTTAAAAACAGAATATCCCGGATGTAAAACGATTAATTTAGCGTTAATATCTATTGCACACTTTAAAATATCTTTAATAAACTCTAAACTAACTTTTCTTATTTTTTCTCTATATGATGATATATTTAGATCTGTTATAGGACAGTGCAAAGTATATCTTAAATTATATGATTTTGTTATTTCGATATTTTTATCTGACATTATATTTAAATTTCCATCGCAACCTAATTCAACATACTTAACCTTTTTCTCTAAGATATTTAAGGATTCCTCTAAATTTTTATCAGTATCTAAAAATATACAAGTTGAAACTCCAATCTTCACATTCTCCCTCTCTATACTTTTACAAGAATTAAATTTAAGTTAATCTTAAATTAAACATTACTTTAATTAATACTTCAAATATTCAATAAATAACTATATAAATAATCTTCTGAAATACATCATCTTAATTATACGAGGTGAGTAATAATGATACAAAGATGCATTAAGTGTGGAAAAACTTACGATGTGGATGAAATAGTTTATACTTGTGAATGTGGTGGATTGTTAGAAATTGTTTATGATTATGAAGAAATAAAGGATAAAGTTTCAAAAGAAAAATTTAGAGAAAGGGAAATTGGTGTTTGGAGATATTTAGAATACTTACCAGTAAAAGATAAAAGTAAAATTGTAAGTTTATGTGAAGGAGGAACTCCCCTATATAGATGTAAAAATTTAGAGAAAGAGTTGGGAGTTAAAGAACTCTATGTAAAGAATGAGGGGGCTAATCCTACTGGAAGTTTTAAAGATAGAGGTATGACAGTTGGAGTTACAAGAGCTAACGAGTTGGGAGTTGAAGTTGTTGGTTGTGCATCAACAGGAAACACATCTGCATCTTTATCTGCATATTCAGCAAGATGTGGAAAAAAATGCATAGTTTTACTACCAGAGGGAAAAGTGGCATTAGGAAAATTAGCTCAGGCAATGTTTTATGGAGCCAAAGTTATACAAATTAAAGGAAACTTTGATGATGCCTTAAATATGGTTAAACAGTTAGCAAAAGAAAAATTAATTTATTTATTAAATTCAATAAATCCATTTAGATTGGAAGGGCAAAAAACTATTGCATTTGAGATTTGCGACCAACTAAATTGGCAAGTCCCAGATAGAGTTATAGTTCCCGTAGGAAATGCTGGAAATATTTCAGCAATATGGAAAGGATTTAAAGAGTTTGAAATGACTGGAATTATTGACGAACTTCCAAAAATGACAGGTATTCAAGCAGAGGGAGCTAAGCCAATAGTTGAAGCATTTAGAAAAGGGGCAAAGGATATAGTTCCATACAAAAATCCAGAGACAATTGCTACTGCTATAAGAATTGGAAACCCAGTAAATGCCCCAAAGGCATTAGATGCTATATATTCATCAAATGGCTATGCTGAGGCAGTTACTGATGAGGAGATTATAGAGGCACAAAAATTATTAGCAAGAAAGGAGGGAATATTTGTTGAACCAGCTTCAGCCTCTTCAATTGCTGGACTTAAGAGGTTGTTAGAAGAAGGAATTATTGATAAAGATGAAAGAATTGTTTGTATAACAACAGGACATGGATTGAAAGATCCTGACGCCGCAATAAGGGCTAGTGAAGAGCCAATAAAAATTGAATGTGATATAGAAATTTTAAAGAAATTATTGAAGGAATTATAATATATATCATAAAAGTATTTATTATACTTCGAATCTTTTTTATTTTTAAAAACATATAGGTGAGAATAATGGAAAAGATAATAAAAGGAAGAGTTTGGAAGTTTGGAGATAACATAGATACAGATGCTATATTACCAGCAAGATACTTAGTTTATACTAAGCCAGAGGAGTTAGCACAGTTTGTTATGACAGGGGTTGATCCTGACTTTCCAAAAAAAGTTAAACCTGGAGATATAATTGTTGGAGGAAAGAACTTTGGTTGTGGTTCAAGTAGAGAGCATGCACCATTAGGATTAAAAGGGGCTGGAATTAGCTGTATTATTGCTGAAAGCTTTGCAAGAATATTTTATAGAAATGCTATTAATGTAGGTTTGCCTGTAATTGAATGTAAAGGAATTTCAGAGAAAGTTAATGAAGGAGATATTTTAGAGGTTAATTTAAAAACTGGGGAGATCAAAAACTTAACTACTGGAGAAGTTCTACAAGGAAACAAACTTCCAGAATTTATGATGGAAATTTTAGAGGCAGGAGGATTAATGCCTTACTTAAAGAAGAAGATGAAAGTAGAAGGTTAAATAATAATGGATAAAAGTTCAACAAAATTATTTTTTCTTTTTAAATTAGTTTTTAAATTTCATTAATAGCATTAAGCTTAGCATTTAAGTTTTTTTAAAGGTGGATAAAATGATAAGTGATAGAGTAAAAAAAGGGCTAAAAAGAGCTCCAAATAGAAGTTTGTTAAAGGCTTGTGGATACACGGATGAAGAATTAGAAAAACCTTTTATTGGAGTTGTTAATAGCTTTACTGAAGTTGTTCCAGGACATATACATTTAAGAGACATTGCTGAAGCTGTAAAAAAAGGAATATATGCAAATGGAGGAACTGCCTTTGAATTCAACACAATGGCAATATGTGATGGAATTGCTATGGGTCATGAGGGGATGAAGTATTCTTTACCTTCAAGAGAAATTATTGCTGACACAGTAGAGAGTATGGCAAAGGCTCATGGATTTGACGGCTTAGTTTTAATACCAAGTTGTGATAAAATTGTTCCTGGAATGATAATGGGGGCTGTAAGAACTGGATTACCATTTATAGTTGTTACAGGAGGGCCAATGTTTCCTGGAGAGTTGAGAGGAAAGAAATATGATTTAATTAGTGTATTTGAAGGAGTTGGAGCGTGTGCGGCTGGGAAAATTACAGAGGAAGAACTTAAAGAAATTGAAGATATTGCCTGTCCGGGGGCTGGAAGTTGTGCGGGTTTATTTACAGCAAATACAATGGCTTGTTTAACTGAAGCTATGGGTTTATCATTACCTTATTGCGCTACATCTCATGCAAATACAGCAGAAAAAATAAGAATTGCAAAAAGATCTGGAATGAAAATAGTTGATTTAGTAAGAAACAATATAACTCCAGATAAGATTTTAACTAAGGAGGCATTTGAAAATGCTATATTGGTAGATTTAGCTTTGGGAGGTTCAACAAACACAACCTTACATATCCCAGCAATTGCAAATGAAATAAAGCCAAGATTTATCACATTGGAAGACTTTGATAGGTTGAGTGATGAAGTGCCTCATATTGCATCTTTAAGACCTGGTGGAGAACACTTTATGATAGATTTACATAGAGCGGGAGGAATTCCTGCTGTATTAAAAGTTTTAGAAGAGAAAATAAGAAAAGAATGTTTAACAGTTAGTGGAAAGACAATTGGAGAGATAATTAATGAGGTTAAGTATATTGATTATAATGTTATAAGACCAATAGACAATCCAGTCCATGAAACAGCAGGTTTAAGAATATTAAAAGGAAGTTTAGCACCAAATGGAGCAGTAGTTAAAATTGGGGCTGTAAATCCTAAGATGTACAAACATGAAGGGCCTGCGAGAGTATTTGATAGTGAAGAAGAAGCAGTAGATGCAATATTAAATGGGGAAATAGAGAAAGGAGATGTTGTAGTTATTAGATATGAGGGTCCAGCAGGAGGGCCTGGGATGAGGGAGATGCTATCTCCAACTTCAGCAATATGTGGAATGGGGTTAGATGATTCAGTTGCGTTAATTACGGATGGTAGGTTTAGTGGCGGAAGTAGAGGCCCCTGTATTGGGCATGTTTCTCCAGAAGCAATGGCTGGGGGACCTATAGCAATAGTGGAAGATGGAGATATAATTAAAATAGATATGATAAACAAAAAATTAGATTTAGATTTAGAGGATGAAGAGATTAAAGAAAGATTATCTAAATGGAAAAAACCTGAACCAAAAGTTAAAAAAGGATACTTAGCAAGATATGCTAAACTTGTAACATCAGCTGATGAAGGGGCTGTATTAAGGATTTAATTTCTATTTTTATAATGAATAATATTTACTCTCGGGATTTGTTAATATCAAATCATAAAAAATTTTAAATTTTTATTATAGTAATATTATAATTTTAAAATTTTTCATATTACTATAATATTTTTTTGTTATTTATATGATTTTATAATATTCAGATCAAGATTTTCCCGAGGTTCGTTATTACTCTTAAAAAAGATGTGAATATAGAAATTTATAAATATTTTATACCATTAAAAAATTTAAATACTTTTATCCCCTTTGGGGCCTGATTTTATACCCATAGGGCTCCGCCCTATTGGGATACCCGGGATACATTGCTTCTTTTAAGAAGCAATGCCTCTTTTTGCCTTCCCCTTTGGGGCCTGATTTTAAACTCCATTAAAGCATCATTAAACAACTCAAAATGAATATTTCCATCCCCTTTGGGCCTGATTTTAAACGGTCAAATGACTATTTTAGTTATAGATAGCATATTGTGGATTTCCATCCCCTTTGGGCCTGATTTTAAACTTAAAGTATATTGCCAGTTAGTTTTAAGTTTGTCGATATTTCCATCCCCTTTGGGCCTGATTTTAAACAGGACACAATTTGAAGAGATAAAATTTTAAAATTACCTTATTATTCTCCTTTATATAGGGGTTATGGTTCGGAGGGTCAATTACCCCTGTTATTTATATACCTCCGAACTTATATATAAATTTTTCTATTTTGATTTATTGTCTTTAAAATCCTTGAAATTTTTAATATTAACCTAATTATCGGGGAAAATTGAAGATAAAAATAAACTAAAAAAATTAGGAAATAATCTCAATAATTTAATAAAATTAAATACTCAAATTAATCAAAATAAAAGACCCTTCGAAATTTGATAAAAATCCTTAAAATTAAAAAATTTTAAATTAAAACCCCCTAAATCAAAAAATAAAAATTTTTAGCGAGGGAAGGCAAATTATGAAAAACGAGTGAAGTAATAATACATCCATAGAAGAAGGCTCTTATTGGTATGTGAAAAATACCTGACAATTATAAAATAAGATTTTATAGTTATTTCAAAATTTATTTTTCCTCTTCTTTAATTCCAATAACTTCTAATAGTTTAGTTCTAATAGCCTCTTCAACTAACTTTCTTAATGCCTCTTTGTCAGATACTGCTTTAAATATACCTAAAGGAATTTTAGCTGCTGCAGCTGTTTGATGCCCTCCCCCACCAAATGCTTTATTTAATATTTCTCCCAAGTTTAACCTCAAATCCTTAGTTCTTGCAGATATGTGTATTTCATCTCCAACTATACCAAAAACGAATGTTGTAGATATTCCTTCCATTTTTAGTAAGAAATCAGCGGCTTTTGGTAGGGCATCTCTATTACTAATCTCTCCTACATAGGATAATGCTATGTTTCCTTTAACTACTTTTCTGTTCATTATAGCTCTGGCTAATACTTCCATAACTTCAGTAGATATTTCTGGATTTTCAATCATATTTAGTAAAGTGGCATCTATATAACTCTGTAAATAAGCAGCAGCTTCAAAATCTAATTTTGATGTTTCTCTTTTAAAATAGTCAGTATCTGACTGTATTCCGTAAAATAAGGCTGTTGCCAAATTTCTTGAAGGTTCAATATTTAATTCCATAAGATATTGAGTTAAAATAGTAGATGTCGCACCTACTTTTGGTCTTATATCAACATATTCAGCAGTTAAATCAGAATTATTATGATGATCTATAATTATATCTATTTTAGGAGGTAATACTGGTAACTGTTTTGATGTAGATGTATCTACAACAGCAATTATGCAGTAATCGTTTAAATTAACATTCTCAATATTTAAAAGATTAATACCTAACAAATTTATCATTGCCTTATTTTCATCATATCCAATACTTCCTCCATATGCTATTTCTGCCTCTACTCCCCATCTTTCAGATATTGTTTTTAAAGCCATAGCACTGGCAATTGCATCTGGATCTGGATTTATATGAGTTAATATTAATAATGGTCTTTTACTTTCTTCTTCATTTTCTTTTTCATTAATACATTTTTTCATACCTTCTAATAGAAGATATTTCAAATTCATTAATTTTCTTTTTAATTTTGCACTTTCAACTTCTTTTGCAATGTCTTTAGCACCACTTTCTAAGATGTTTATAACTTTATCTATATTTAATCCCATATAAATTTCATGATAGCCAGGTATAGCACGAGCAATTTTGTAAGATTTAGGACTTAATTTACAAACATTTTCTGCTATTTTCCTATTAATCTCTGGATTATTCGTTAATATTAATACAATATCTGCTTTATCTATTTTTGCTTTTTTTAATACATTTTCATCAGTAGCATCTCCAACAATTACTTTTATTCCTTCTTTTAGTAGATCATCTATATCATCTATTTTTATATCAATAATTGTTATAGATTCTTTATTTTTTATTAAATTTACAACTTTTTTACCAAAGGTTCCATATCCTATTACGGTTATCATAGTTATCACAAAAATTTAAATTTTAATAATAATATAAATTTTTTTAAGAATAGGTTTTATAAACTTTACTATGGGATATATATAGTTTATTATTTATTTTAAAAATTCAACATCTATTTTATTTTTTAAGTAATTTATTAATTTTTCAGCATATTTTAATTTTTTTATTTTTATTTCATCACCAATTTCTATCTCACTCTTTATATTGGGTCTTGAATACTTGGTTATATAAATTCCAAAATCCATTCCCCCTAATATTAACTTCTTAGCTTTAAAGTGATATGCTAAAAAGCAACATCTATCTCCATCTGTAAATCCTCCAAAATTAACTAAATTTTTTAGATTTAACTCCATATAATTTGGAATTTGGCAACTACCTACAACATTTTTTAACTTTGGAACATACTCTTTAATTTTATCAATATTATCTCCATGTGCATGAACCACTATTATAGATCCTCTTTTATTACATTCAAATATAGCATTTAAATCTCCATCTAAATCTGAAACAATAATATCTGGAATAATTCCCTCTTCTAAAAAAGCCTTTGATGCTCCATCAGCAACAATTATTGGAATATCTTTATTTAAATTTTTTATAATTTTTATATGTTTTTTTAATGAAGGACCTGCACCAAATATAAAAACTTCTTTTCCTTCAATGATATTTTTAAGGTTTTTTATAGGAATTTTATCAGCATTCTCTAAGATATTGTTTAAGACTATTGCACTTTTGATATCTTTATCTCTGTCAAATCCAAAATCTTCAATAATTTCATTATAAAATTTTTTCCATTCTTTCATTTCCATATTATCACATTTGAGTAAATATTTTCAATATTAAAGTCCTATTTGAAACTAAATCATAAATTATAAAAACAATATTTTAATAAATTATTATTAAAAAGTTATAGGTTTTGTTGGTGGTATATATGATAAGTGTAAATAAAAAAGCCTTGGAAATCGTAAATCATATGATTTCAAAAAAAGAGGAGTTAAATATAGAAGTTATAAAATTAGAAAATGGAGCAACTGTTTTAGATTGTGGAGTTAATGTCCCCGGAAGTTGGGCAGCAGGAAAGTTATTTACAAAGGTTTGCCTTGGTGGTTTAGCTCATGTTGGTATATCCTTATCTCCATCAGGTTTTGAAGATATAAACCTTCCATTTGTTAAAGTAAAAATATCTCATCCAGCCATTGCTACATTAGGTTCTCAAAAGGCAGGTTGGGCAGTAAAAGTTGGCAAATACTTTGCAATGGGTTCAGGTCCTGCAAGAGCATTGGCTAAAAAACCTAAGAAAACTTATGAAGAAATTGAATATGAAGATGATGCAGATGTTGCTGTTTTATGTTTAGAGGCTTCAAAATTACCTAATGAAGAAGTTGCTGACTATGTAGCAAAAGAATGTAATGTTGAGCCAGAAAATGTTTATTTATTAGTGGCTCCTACATCTTCATTGGTAGGTTCTATACAAATCAGTGGTAGAGTTGTAGAGAATGGAACATATAAAATGTTAGAGTGTTTAGAGTTTGATGTTACAAAGGTTAAATATGCCGCTGGTTTAGCTCCAATTGCCCCAATAATTGGAGATGATTTTGCTATGATGGGTGCTACAAACGATATGGTGTTATATGGAGGAATAACCTATTATTACATTAAAAGTGATGAAAATGATGATATTGAATCTCTTTGTAAGGCATTACCTTCATGCACATCAAAAGATTATGGAAAACCATTTATGGAAGTTTTTAAATCAGCTGATTATGACTTTTATAAAATAGATAAAGGTATGTTTGCTCCAGCAGTTGTAATAATTAATGATATAACAAATGGTAAGGTATACAAATCTGGAAAAATTAATGTTGAAGTACTTAAAAAATCATTAGGCTGGACAGAATTGTAAAATATAAAAGTATAATAATTATATTGAGACTGTCAAGATAAGAAAGATTTAAAAATATGGAAGTAAAAAATAGGGGATATGAAGCTGACGATAGAAGTATTAAAGGAACGAATGGCGGAACTTTTTAAGAGAGATAGGAAATCGGTGGAGATTAAAATTTTATCTGGGATTTT
>NZ_JACCLX010000022.1 GCF_024490875.1 Methanocaldococcus sp. | reverse complement strand
TGTGTAGAAAGCTTCTTCTCCCTCCTTAAACGAAAAACTAAGTCCTTCTATAATAGATTCCCTAATAATTTCAAATTTATTACCATTATCTCCTGGCTTAATTCTTTCGCCTCCATCTATAACTACCTCTTATCCTTATCTTGACAATCTCGTAAAAATCAGTGAAAAAAATTATATTATAAAAACTTACAATGTTAATATAATAAATAATAAAAAAGTAGCGATTATAAACTCAGTATTCTGTCCTAACCCAAATCTTGACTTATATATTAATGTAGGTAGTTTTGGAAACATATATGGAGATTCTACTGAGTATAGTTGGAGTAATATTTGGACTGATTATAAATGGTATTTAAGCTCTCAAGTAAATTTAGTAAAGAATAAATTGTATGTATCTTGGAAAGGTCCCAAAATAATAATTATTGGGGAGATAATTCCTGCTGTGTATTATAATGGTGTCTTAACAATTAAGGACTCTTCAGGATTTTATTGGTCATACCCTTGGTATGAAATGCCTGCTTCAGGTAGTAAAACATTTAGTTATAATCATGCATATACCTTACTACATATTAATGCATATTGGGAATATGCAACAGTAGTAATATAACAGTGATAAATGATGTATATACAATTTGGTGATTAAATGTATCAATTACCTATTGATATAATTTTTTTATTTTTTATGTATTATTTGATCGTTAAAAATATTAAAGCCGACTTAGAACAGCAAGGCGTAAAAATCAGTTATAAATTAGCTATGAAAATATTTTTAATTATTTATCTTCCATTTTTTTCCATAATTTTCATATTATATATTCTAAAAAAATTTGATATTGTTGTTAGTGAATATATACGTATTATGCTTTATGTAGTAGCATTATTTGCCTCTGGAATGATTAGTTATATTGCATATAAAAAATTTTTAAATGGCTTTAAAAGAGATCATATGAAGTCATCGAAAGAAAATTTGAAATCTTTAAAATAAATTCTCACTAAATCACAACTAAAAAAGTAAAAGATACTTATTTAACTGAGATGTATGTGGATGGTAAAATATTCAAAACTATAAAAACTTTCTATAATCCTATTGAAAAAGGTATGACTTTAAAAAAGGCAATGGAGATTAATAAAAAATATAAAATCAACAATAATGTTGAAATAAATTCAAAAATAGGCGATATACAACCAATGTACTATAATACCATACACTACTGGTGGGATGGAGTTTATTTCGTAAAGGGGCATATGGTAAAATATCCACATCCTGACTATGACTATTATGGAATTGAACCTTGGAAATATAAAAAAATAAAAGGCAATAAATTGTTGCATATTCACCTTTCTAAAGAAATAAGTGAAGATATTGTTGGTGTTCCAGTTCCTGTTGCAGGTGCCATTATTGGCGGTATTATAGGGGCAGCATTAGGAGGACTAGAAGGTAGTGCTATTGGAGCTATTGGGGGACTTATCACTGGAATTCTGGAAGTAATAGTTGGAAATCATTTAAATAGCATGTTCTTAGACGAGAATGATTGTATATGGATATGGGTAAGTTATCTTACTACTTATATTTATAATCCACAAGTAGGTTGGGTAGAAGTACCTCTATATCTAAGGGTTGGTCCATACACTCTTTGGGATTGGCTAAATGTGGGTAATCCATAAAGAGATAAGGTTGTCTTAATTTATTTAAATTTTTATTTTTTTAGGTGGGTATTATGGATAAAAAAGCTTCAAAATTTAATATTGGAATTTTTACAGTAATTGGAACAATTATTGGAGGATTGTTTGGGTATTTATGTGTTATTTATTATCTAATATTTATAGAACCTAATCTAAATATTCCTTCTAAGTTCAGACCATTAATATCATTTTTATTATTCGCTTTTATATTGTTATTAATATTATTGTTTAACTATCTTGGAGCCTGTTTTGATGATGAATCAAGGGCTGTCAAAGAATTTAAAAAATTTAAAATAGTGATTGGTTCTTTAATAGTTGGGACAATAATGTACTCAATAATACTGTTAATTGTTATACTATATGGAAGTTCTGGACTTATAAACTATCTATATGGTTTAAACGGTAAAATGGTTAGTTCAATAATTGGAATGGTTGTAATTCTTTGTAGTTACTTACTAATTAGAACCTTTTTAGTAAATGATTAATATAGAATTTTTTATTTGGTGATTTTATGAACTTTGAGATTTTTGACACTGATTATATAACAATAATTTTTGTTAAAGATAAACTAAATTATACTGGAAGAGAGATAGAGCCGTTATGGGCTTTTAAAACCTTTGATGTTCAAAAAGATAACATAGTTGTTTTTAGAGGTAAAATGGAAGTTCCAATTGATAATATGAAGGATTTAAAAGATGTTAAAAGAGAAAAGGATATAGACATACCAATAAAATCAGAAGATGCCATAAATTTTGTTATAGAGCATTTTGATAACATAGATTTAAAGACAATATATTTAAGGCAAAGATTGTTAGTTTGCATAACTAAAGAAATTATTGAAGATTACTGTAATTTAAAACTGAGAAGAGATGGAGATGATTTATACTATAATAACAAAAAACTGTCTGTATGTATTGCCTGTAAAGGAATTGTTTCTTCAAAGATACACTTAGGAATTAATGTAAAATCAAAAGGAGCAAAACATATAGAAATTATAGGATTGAAAGATTTGGGAATAAAGGATATTGATAAAATTATGAAAGATATAGCAATTAAATACGCTAAAGAGATGAATAAAATAGAAAAAGATATTAGAAAGACACTTCCATTATATTAAATTAATATTCTGGAATTTTTGCCTTACTCAACTTTTCAAATCCATTTTTTTTAATTAAATATAAATCCTCAATTCTTACTCCAAATTTATTTTTTAAATATAAACCTGGTTCAATAGTTATTATCATTCCCTCTTTTAATATTATATCTTCATCATCTTTTAATTTGTTCGATAATCTTGGCTCTTCATGAACTTCTAACCCAACACCATGCCCCAAAGAGTGAATAAACAACTTTTCATAATTCCCTAAAAACTCTCTAACTATACTATCAATTTGTTTAGCAGATATCCCTTCTTTTAAATATTTTTCAGCAACTTTTTTTGCTTCATAAACTAAATTATAGATTTTTTTCATTTCTTCATCATCTTTTAATAAAAATGTTCTTGTTATGTCTGAACAATAGCCATCATAAACTGCTCCAATGTCAATTAACAAAATATCCTCTATTTTATCTTTTGCTGGCAAAGCATGAGGGAAAGATGTCTTTTTACCAGAGACAACAATAGAATCAAATGCTGGCTTTATTGAACCATTTTTTTTCATAATATATTCTATCTCAGCCGCTAATTCATATTCATTTAGATTTTTAGCATCATCTAAATTATTTAAAACCCAATTTATGGCTTTATCACTAATCTCAGCGGCTTTTTTAATTAAGTCAATTTCATCTTTATCTTTAATCATCCTCATCTCTTTAATTTTGTCGGATATTATTTTATATTCTTTATCAATATATTTTAAATAACTAATTGATAGTTCTTTTTCAACTCCATCACATCCTTTAAATATCTCTTCCCAGTTTTTGAACTCTCTAATTTCTAAAAAGTTAAAAAGTTCTTCTGCATAATCTTTATCAAGTTTACCAACATATAGATAAGGCTGTTCTTCAAAAACTAATACAGAAAAACTCATAAAATATTTTCCCAAAAAATAATTTATATTTTCTTTCTTTAATATAACTGCCTTTTTTATATTTTCATTTTCCATATATTTTAAGAATCTTTCAATTCTACTATTCATTATTATCACCAAAAGTAGTTGTGATATCTATGATTATTTATAAAGAAATATCAAAACTAAATAAAAAATTTCCTTTGTTGAATGAAGAAAAAATACTCTTAGGAACTGATGGAAGTGTAACAAATATCTTAGAAATTTTATTTGAAGAAGTTTGTAAAGTAGAAACAATAAATCAAAAAATTGTCAATAATACAAATTATAGAGAGGTTATTCTTAAAGTTAATGAGACTCCATTAGTTTATGCTATTTCAAAAACTCCTTTTAAAAATATTGAAGAGGAAAATCTTAGAGAAGAAATAAAAAAAGATTTATTATCAGCAGATATTCCAATAGGAAAAATTATAAGGAAACACAACTTAGAAACAAGGAGAGAGATTAAATACATAGGCATAGCAGAACTTGATGATAGATTAAAATCACTACTAAAAACCAAACATAATAAATTACCAAAAAGAACATATAATATAATATACAAAAATAAAATATTGATGGAAATCACTGAAATATTTGCTATTAGAGATAAATTAGCAGATTGATTTAATAAAACTTTATTAATGTCTCTTTTGGTGGAACTATGAGAGAGGCTATGTTTTATGAGAAATTAGATGATAATAAAGTTAGATGTAACTTATGTCCAAGACATTGTATAATTAATAATGGAAAAAGAGGATTTTGTTGGAATAAACAAAATATAAATGGAACATTGTATGCTATTGGTTATGGAAAAGTTTGTTCTTTGGCAATAGACCCGATAGAAAAAAAACCATTATTTCATTTCTATCCAACAACCAAAGTAATTTCTTTGGCAATAGGTGGCTGTAATTTTAGATGCTTGCACTGCCAAAATTGGACAATTTCCCAATTTCCACCTGATGAAATTCCTTATAGAGAAATGACACCAGAAGAAATTGTTGAGATTGCTATAAAATACAACTGTCCAGGAATATCTTACACATATACGGAGCCAACAGTTTATTATGAATTTATGTATGACACTTCTGTTATAGCAAAAGAATATAACTTATTCAATGTGATGATTACCAACGGATACATAGAGAAAGAACCATTAAAGGCTTTACCAGTAGATGCTATGAACATAGATATTAAAGGAAATTCTGACTTTTATAAAAAAGTTTGTAAGGCAACATTAGAACCAGTATTAGAAACTTGCAAATTGGCAAAAAGATTAGGAATACATGTAGAAGTAACGAATTTAATAGTTCCAGGTTATAATGACAATATTGACGATTTATTATTTATAATACACTTTGTAAGAGATGAATTAGGAAGAGAAACTCCACTACACTTTTCAAGGTTTCATCCTGATTATAAATTAACAGATGTCCCTCCAACACCAATAGAAACCTTAGAGATGGCAAGAAATTTAGCTATTGAAGAAGGATTAAAATATGTTTATATTGGAAATGTCCCTGGGCATGAGGGAGAAAATACTTATTGCCCAAATTGTGGAGCTTTGCTAATAGAAAGATATATTTTTAATACAAAAATAGTTTATTTAGATGTAGAAACTAAAAGATGCAAAATCTGTGGAGAAAAAATTGACATAATAATTTAATTTAGACATTTATTTTTATATTATAATACTTACCCTTAGGACTTGATAATATCAAATCATAAAAAAATTTTGTTTTTTATTATAGTAATATTACAATTTTGATATTTCTCATATTGTTATAATATTTTTTTGTTATTTTTATGATTTTATAATATTAAATTGAAAATTTACCGGGGTTCGTTATTACTTTTAAAAAGTATGTGAATATAGAAATTTATAGATTTAGAGAATAATAAAGAATTTCTGTCCTTCTTTTATGCCAAAAAGATTATAATTAAATTAAAAGATCTAAATTTATGTAATGTATTCGTAATATAATTTTTATAAATTTTCATATTTTTATAATATTTACTCTCGGGACTTGATAATATTAAATCATAAAAAATTTTCTATTTTTTATTATAGTAATATTACAATTTTGAGATTTCTCATATTACCATAATATTTTTTTAGTATTTTTATGATTTTATAATATTCAAATCGAAATTTTACCGGGGGTCAGTATTACTTTTAAAAAGAATATAAATATAAAAATTTATGAGTTTAATAGGAAATAAAGGATATTTTGCCTTTCTTTTATGCCTAAAAAATTATAACCATATCGGAAGATTTAAATTTATGAAGTATGTTCGTAATATTACCCTTATAGATTTTCATATAAGCATATTATCCACACTCGGGACT